>NZ_WIWK01000088.1:0-26001 GCF_009600165.1 Pseudomonas sp. FSL R10-0399 | reverse complement strand
CTCAGGGCCACTTCGGTGCTGAGGGCGCGGGCTTCGGCCACGGCAATCGAGGCGGCTGCGACGGTGCTGGCGGTGGTGTTGGTCTGGGCGATGTCGAGGAACTCGCCGCTGTGCTCCAGCAAGGCTTCAGCCGCATGCAGGCGCACGCTCAACTGGCCGAAACTTTTAAGGGTGAGCGGGTCTTCACTGGCAATGTCGGTGGTGGCGTCGATCCAGGGGCGGGTTTTGTGCCGCACAAAGTTCAGCGCGTCTTCAAAGGCGGCGCGGGCGATGCCGGTGTCGATGGCCGCGTGCAGAATCTGCGCCAGCGGGCCCACCGGTGTCGGGCGTTCAAAGGCGCTTTGAAACGGGATCACGTCATCGCTGGCAACAAACACGTTGTCGAACACCACCGAGCCGCTGCCCGTGGTGCGCTGGCCGAAGCCGCTCCAGTCGTCGATCACGTTCAGGCCGTCGCTGTCGCTGCGCACAAACGCCAGGTGCTGCACGCCGTGGTCATCTACCACCGAGGTCGGAATACGCTGCGCATACAGCGCGCCGGTGGCGTAGAACTTGCGGCCATTGATGCGATAGCCGTGCTCGGCCTTGGCCAAATGCGTGGTGCGATCGTGGGCGGTTTTAGTGCCCAGTTCGGCCAGGGCATTGCCAAAGCGCTGGCCGTTTAACACCTCGGTGTACAGCCGTTGTTTTTGCACCTCGCTGCCGTTTACCCGGAGCACTTCGAGGGCATAGAAATGGTTCTGCGGGATTTGCCCCAGCGAGCTGTCGGCCGCTGAAATAAGGCTGACCACTTCGGCGAGGGTGACGTTGGATACGCCTGCGCCGCCATAGGCCTTGGGCACGGTGATGCCCCACAGGCCGGTGTGGGAAAACAGTTCCAGCTCATCAAAAGGCAGGCGCCGTTCGCGATCTCGCACGATGCTTTCACGTTTGAAATGGGCGGCCAGCTCACGCGCTACGCTCAGGGCCTCGGCATCGCTCTGGATGACCGGGACCTGTTTGGATATCAGTGACATGGGTGTCTCCGTTAGATCCAGGAATGCCGTGCAGGCAAAGTGCCGTTGAGGCGATAGGCGCCGATGGCGTGGTATTTCCAGCGCACCGGGTCGTGCAGGGTGTGCACCCGTGCGTTGCGCCAATGGCGGTCCAGGTTGAACTCGGCAAGGGTGGCGCGGCTGCCCGCCAGTTCGAACAGCTTTTCACTGGCCAGTAACGACAGCTCAGTGCTCAGCGCCTTGGCTTCGGCCACGGCAATCGAGGCGCGGGCCGCAGCGGCTGCATCAATCGGTGTCGCGCTGACCTCGTCGAGCACCCGACCGGCTTTTCGCAACAGCGCTTCGGCGGCGTGCAACTCGATGTGTAACTTACCGATGTCGGCGATCACGTAAGGGTCATCGCTGTTGCGCTCGACCTTGGCATCCACCCAGGGGCGCGACCGCTCGCGGACAAAGCTGATGGTGTCGGCAATGGCACCGCGAGCAATGCCCAGGTCAATGGCGGCCTGAATCAACTGCGAAATCGCGCCTTGAATATTCGGCACCTCCGCCAGGCGCCAGTTGTCGATCACCAGTTCTGCTTCAACGGCTACGTTGTTCAGCAGGACCGTGCCGCTGGCGGTGGTGCGCTGGCCGAAACCGGACCAGTCATCGACCACGCGCAAGCCGGGCGTGCCACGGCGGACAAAGGCCATGACCTGTTTGCCATCGTGGTTCAGTGCCTTGACGGCGATCCAGTGCGCAAACAGCGCGCCGGTGGAGTAAAACTTCTGGCCATTGATCACAAAATCATCGCCGTCGGCGGTGATCCGGGCTTTCAATTCGAGGGTGTTTTTGGTGCCGCGCTCAGGGCCCGCATTACCTATGCGCCAGCCTTGCAGCACGCTGGTGAACAACTGCTCTTTTTGCGAAGGGCTCGCGACGCTGGCAATCAGGTTGAGCAGCCCGACCTGATTCTGCGGGATCTGCCCCAGCGCCGGGTCGGCCGCCGAGATGATCGCGAAGACTTCAGCCAAGGTCACAAACGACACCTGCGCGCCGCCAAATTCGCGGGCTATCGAAATACCGCCCAAACCGCTGCGGGTGAAGGTTTCTATGAGTGACCACGGCAGCTTGCGTTGCTGATCGCGTTTTGCAGCGTGCTCACGCGCGGCGTCAGCCAGGGCGTGGGCGGCTTGAAGGGCTTCGTTGTCGGTGCGCAGGACGTGCGCTGCTAACAACAGGGGCGCGACATCCAGGTCGCTTTGCAGTTGTGCAGTTGCCAAGAGAGTCATTAGTTCCGCTCCTTGGCTGCACGCAATGCCCCGTAAAGGGTAATTGTGTTGCTGACCATACCTACCTCATCTTTGGAGCGCCGCTTGAGCGGCGCGATGTAAAGCAAGAGAGTCCGGTGGTCCGGTGCATATACCCTAATTGAGTATAAAAATTAAAAGAACTAACTTTTCGGAATATGGATAGATGATTCGTGCTGCCCGCCAGGGTCAGTCGCGCCAGTTGGGCCGTGTTTCGGCAGCCCGCAGGATTTCGCGGGGGGCAGAGTTGATGTAACGCTTGTTGGCGCCCACCTTCAGCGTGCGGGTCGGTGCCCAGCGTGAGTTGTTGCCCACGCGATCAATCACGCAGTAGGTGATTTCAAGTTTCGGGTCTTCGCCGGCTTCCTGGATGATTTCAGGGGGCACGAATACGCTGACGGGCTTATTGATGTCGATGTGGTGCAACTTGGGCAGGTCGAGGCGCACGTCCCCCCAGAGCAAGGTGATTTCATCTTCGCAAGCCATGTTGCGATAAGGCTCGATGGTCAGCGGTACCCCGCGTTTCATCTGGCTGGGATTGACCCCGTAGCGTTGGATTTGCTCCGGGATCATCAAGGGCGCGAGGCCCTGGTTCTCTTCTCCGATGGCCACTCCGCCAGGGCAGTCAAGTTTGACCAGTACTTTAAGTTGCGCGGAAAGAGCAGGGCTGCTGCCAATGTGCATCACGCGATAATAAAGACGGGCGGTACCGTTTTGAATAAAACTTTCAGGCACTCGCAGTGATACCGGTTGCCCTATATCGGCCCGGTAAAGTTGCCGTGAAGATACATAACAGCCGTCCCAGAACAATTCAATCAAGTCGCCTTCTTCCATATTTATATAGGGCGCGATGCTGACAAACAGTTGTTCGGCAGCACGGGCACAAATAGTCTGCTTGTTCGATTGTGCAAGTGTGGGGGCTGCCAACTTTTGGGCGTGTGAGGTAAATGGCATAAATGTAAACTCCTGTCTAACTTTTAGGCGGCACATAGCACGGCAATTGAGTGAGTCCGGACGGTGGCGTCCAAGGGCGCGGGTGCTGTGTTACCGGAGTAATCGGTTTAACAATCCGTGTGCACCGTTATAGCGTGTTCAATAGTGAGGTTGGGTGCGGGTGAGTCTGGTTGTTTATTAGATAAGAGTCTTGCTGCAAGAGTGTCAAGGAGCGATCTTGCAATTATTAATCTCTGAGTCATATTCAGAAAGTTCCTACTGGCAAGACGTTTAATGTGACGTGAGCGGCGGCAGTCTATGGGGTTTGTGAATAATTAGCAGGCGAGGGAATGTGTTAAAGACGTGGGCACAAGTCGTACGTCATTTAAACCAAATGTGGATTTTTAAAAGGGGTTGGATGAATGCGCGCTTGTTACTTCAAATAATTAAAGACAACTCCTACGAATGTGCTGATGTATTCGGGCAGGTAAGTTGCAAGGGCTGAGTTGAGGCAGCGCTCAATCGAAGGGGAACCGAGGGCGGCGCTTCTTAGCAATAATTTCACACACTCTCTGCATAATACCCGCGGGAGGGGCAATCGGTTTTGCCCGCTTTGTGTTATTTAGACGTAGCAAAATTTCCTGGATGATCACGTTAATGGCCACAGACCCTCTGCAGACCTCGTCTGACCCGCGACCTTCGCGCTTTCGCTTGCGTTGGTATTCCTGGCTTTTTCTGCTGGCTGCGCTGTTCTATGGGATCGCGTCAATTCTGCATTGGGACGACCGGGGTGCACTGTGGGTGCTGGAGCAGTTCGAGAGCCAGAACGATCAAAATGAGAGTGTCTGGCTGCCAAACTACCGCGTGGTCATTGATGGCAAGCCGATGACAGGGCTGGAGAAGGACGAGGCCTCGGACCTGTCATATAACCCCAAGACCAACACGCTGTTTTCAGTCATGGGCAAAAACCCGTTTCTGGTTGAGCTCAGCCTTGAGGGCGATGTGCTGCGCAAAATCCCCCTGGAGGGCTGGAGCAACCCTGAAGGCTTGACCGTGATGGAGAACGGCCTGCTGGGTATCGTCGATGAGCGTGATCATTTATTGACCATCGTCAAAGTCGACGCCGATACCAAGACCCTGAACATCAAGGACTTCCCCAAGTACGACCTTGGCCCTTCCAAAGATCAGAACAAAGCCTTCGAGGCCATTGCCTGGGACCCGCGCCGTCAGCAACTGCTGCTGGGTGAAGAGCGCCCACCGGCGATGTATGTGTGGAAAAGCGACGGTAGCCAGACCCTCTTGGGCAACAAGCAGAAAGTGCCGAGCGATGAGCTCGACCTGCGCAACTTGTCGGGCCTGAGCATTGACCCGCGCACGGGCCACACGCTGGTGCTTTCGGCCGATTCGCACCTGCTGCTGGAGCTGGATGAACTGGGCGAGCAGGTCAGCTTCATGACCCTGCTGCGTGGCTTCAATGGCCTCAAGAGCACCATCCCTCGGGCCGAAGGCGTGGCGATTGATAACAACGGCACCTTGTACATGGTCAGCGAGCCCAATCTTTTCTACCGTTTCGAAAAGAAAGCCAAATAACCATGACGGATTAAGCTTGAATTCATGCAGCCGTGATATTTCATCTGGCTGATTTTTCAAGAGCTTGTCCTTATGTCGCGTGTCAGCCGTTCTACCCCGCTTTTTCTGGGCGTGTTGCTCGTGGCGCTGTTGGCCGCGGGCTTCGCGGCCCAGCATTACCGCTTGTTCGACCGAACCTGGTTCAACCTCAGCCTGCTGTGGCAGCCTGCCAACCCGAATGCCATCAACCTGGGCGATTACCGTGCGGTGCTGCAAGGCCGGGTGATTGAGGGGCTTGAAGACAATGTCTCGGCCCTGACCTACGACCCGGTGCGCAAAAGCCTGTTTACCGTGACCAATAAAAACCCGGAGCTGGTGGAGTTATCTCTGGATGGGCGGATAGTGCGACGGATAAAACTGACCGGGTTTGGTGATGCCGAGGCCATAGAGTTCATTGATGAGAACACCTACGTGATCACCGATGAATACACCCAGCGCCTGATCAAAGTGAAAATCGACGAGGCCACCCGCGAGCTCAATGCCGCAGATGCCGAGCAGTTGACCTTGGGCATCAGCCCGTCGGGCAACAAAGGCTTCGAGGGGCTGGCGTACGACTCGGCAGGCAAGCGCCTGTTTGTGGCCAAGGAGCGCGACCCGATGCTGATTTACGAAGTGCGCGGCTTTCCCCATGACAACCCGCAACAACCCTATGCCACCCACGTGATTACCAACCCGCGACGTGATGCGCGACTGTTTGTGCGTGATTTATCGAGCTTGCAGTTTGATGAGCGCAGCGGCCATTTGCTGGCGCTGTCGGATGAGTCGAAGTTGCTGCTGGAACTGGACATCAGTGGCCGCCCGTTCAGCACGTTATCGCTGAAAAAGGGCCGCAATGGTCTGCAAGAGTCAGTGCCGCAAGCGGAAGGCGTCGCCATGGACGACGAAGGGACGCTGTATCTGGTGAGTGAGCCGAACCTGTTTTACGTGTTCAAAAAGCCCTGAATCAACACCGTGTAGGAGCGAGCTTGCCTCGCGATCTTTTGATGGTTTAAAAGATCGCGAGGCAAGCTCGCTCCTACACGGTTACGGGTTATTTGCTCAGGGTTTTCACGCCTTCAGGCGTACCCAGCAGCAACAGGTCCGCCGGGCGCGCAGCGAACAAACCGTTGGTCACCACACCGACGATGGCGTTGATCTGAATTTCCAGTTTCACCGGGTCGACGATTTGCAGGTTGTGCACGTCAAGAATGATGTTGCCGTTGTCCGTCAGCACACCTTCGCGGTACACCGGGTCGCCGCCCAGCTTGACCAGTTCACGGGCCACGTGGCTGCGGGCCATCGGGATCACTTCAACCGGCAGCGGGAACGCGCCCAGCACCGGCACCAGCTTGCTGGCGTCAGCGATGCAGATAAAGGTTTTGGCCACGGCCGCGACGATTTTTTCGCGGGTCAGGGCTGCGCCGCCGCCTTTGATCAGGTTGAGGTTTTCGTCGCTCTCATCGGCGCCGTCCACGTAGAACTCCAGATCGCTCACGGTGTTCAGCTCGTACACAGGAATCCCGTGGCCCTTGAGGCGTGCGGCGGTGGCTTCGGAACTGGCCACGGCACCGTCGAAAGCGCCTTTGTGCAAGGCCAGCGCGTCAATGAAGCAGTTGGCCGTGGAGCCGGTGCCGACCCCAACGATGCTCTTGTCATCCAGTTTCGGGAGGATGAAGTCGACAGCCGCCTGGGCTACGGCTTGTTTGAGTTGATCCTGGGTCATGCGGGCTCCGGGGCGGGAAGGGTAAACAGAAGGGCGTGGAGTATAACTAAAACCTTTGGATTCGTATGGTCGCCCGTGTAAACGCTGGGGTAGACTCCTTGGTCCCTGCTAACCGCCCAGTGAAGCTTTCCGATGCTCGAACAGTACGTTAAGAAGATACTCACCTCGCGCGTTTATGACGTCGCGGTAGAAACCCCATTGCAGCCTGCCAATCAGTTGTCTGCGCGTCTGGGCAACCAGATTTTGCTCAAACGCGAAGATTTGCAGCCGGTGTTTTCGTTCAAGATTCGTGGCGCTTACAACAAGCTCACGCAATTGACCGACGCCGAGCGTGCCTGTGGCGTCGTCACCGCCTCGGCCGGCAACCATGCACAAGGCCTGGCGCTGGCCGCCAAGGTGCTGGGGGTGAAAGCCACCATCGTAATGCCCAAAACCACCCCTGAGATCAAGATTGAAGGCGTGCGTTCGCGTGGCGGTATTGTGGTGCTGCACGGTGACTCCTTCCCGGAAGCCCTGGCGTACTCGCTGCAACTGGTTGAACAAAAAGGCTACGTTTACGTACACCCCTACGATGACCCGCACACCATCGCCGGGCAGGGCACCGTGGCGATGGAAATTCTGCGTCAACACCCGACGCCGCTGGATGCGATCTTCGTGCCGGTGGGCGGTGGCGGATTGATTGCCGGTATTGCGGCGTATGTGAAGTACCTGCGGCCAGATATTAAAGTCATTGGCGTCGAGCCCGATGACTCCAACTGCCTGCAAGCCGCGATGGCGGCCGGTGAGCGCGTGGTCTTGCCAAGCGTCGGGATCTTCGCCGACGGCGTTGCCGTGGGCCAGATCGGCCAGCACACGTTTGATATTTGCAAAGACTACGTCGATGAAGTCATCACCGTGAGCACCGATGAAATCTGCGCGGCCATCAAGGACATCTTCGATGACACCCGCTCGATCACCGAGCCCGCGGGCGCGCTGGGCGTGGCCGGGATCAAAAAATACGTCGAGCAACGCGGTGTGCGCGGCCAGACGCTGGTGGCCATCGACTCGGGCGCCAACGTTAACTTCGACCGTTTGCGCCATGTGGCCGAGCGGGCCGAATTGGGTGAAGGCCGCGAGGCGATCATCGCGGTGACCATCCCCGAGGTGCCGGGCAGCTTCAAGGCGTTCTGCCAGGCGGTCGGCAAGCGCCAGATCACCGAATTCAACTACCGCTACCACACCGGCAGCGAAGCCCACATATTCGTCGGGGTGCAGACCCATCCCGAGAACGACCCGCGCAGCGCATTGCTGGCCAGCCTGGCCGAGCAGGGCTTCCCGGTGGTCGACCTGACTGAAAACGAACTGGCCAAATTGCACATCCGCCACATGGTGGGCGGGCACGCGGCCAAGGTCAGCGATGAGTTGCTGTTCCGCTTTGAATTCCCGGAACGCCCGGGGGCGCTGTTCAACTTCCTCAGCAAGCTGGGCGGGCGCTGGAACATCTCGATGTTCCATTACCGCAACCATGGCGCGGCAGATGGCCGGGTGATGGCCGGTCTGCAAGTGCCCGCCGATGAACGCCATCTGGTGCCTGCGGCGCTGGCGGAAATCGGCTATCCGTACTGGGATGAAAGCGATAACCCGGCGTATCAGCTGTTTCTTGGCTGATAAACGCTACGCTGATTGAACGGCTCAAGAGATAAATCAAATGGAAACGTTCACCGCGTTAAAACTGCTGCATGGCGTGTCGACACTGCTGCTGTTTGTCAGTGCGCTTGTATTGCTGGTTGTGGTGATTCGCCGTCGGCGTGCCGGTGACGCCTTCCTGGCGGGTGGCCTGGTGCGCCGCCCGTGGGCGTTTCTCTGGGGGCTGATGGGCCTGTGCCTGCTGGCGCTGCCGGTGAGTGGCTGGTTTTTGGTGCACATGGCGGGTTGGCCGCTGAGCCAGCTGTGGTTGCTGGGCGGGAGCAGTTTGTACCTGCTGGGTGGCTTGAGCTGGTTGTGGCTGTTGGTACGCCTCAACCGCTTGCGGCTGGGGCGAATGGCCAAACACCCGGGCTTTACCGTGGTGCTGGCGGCTTTTTGTGCGATTTGCTTTATTGCGATTGCGGCCATGATGGGCGCAAAACCGGTTTAACCACCCCCTGTAGGAGCGAGCTTGCCTCGCGATCTTTTGACTTTAAAGATCGCGAGGCAAGCTCGCTCCTACAGGATTGGGTTTAATCGCGCAGCGAAATCACTGGCCAGCCACGTTTAACCGCTTCTGCCCGCAAGTTTTCATCCGGGTCGACGGCCACGGCGTGGGTCACTTGCTCCAGCAATGGCAGGTCGTTCATCGAATCGCTGTAGAAGTAGCTGTCTTCGAGGCTGTGGCCGTTTTCTGCCATCCAGCGGTTCAGGCGTGTCACTTTGCCTTCACGGAAGCACGGCACGTCAGTGCTGCGGCCGGTGTAACGGCCATCAACGATCTCGCATTCGGTGGCGATCAAATGTTCCACGCCCAGCTTTGCTGCAATGGGTGCGGTGATAAAACGGTTGGTCGCGGTGATGATCACCAGCGTATCGCCCGCGTCGCGGTGTTTGGCCAACAGTGCCTGGGCTTTTGGCAGCATCAGTTTGTCAATGCAGTCGTGCATGAATTCTCGGTGCCATTGATCGAGTTGATCCATGTCATTTTTGCCAAAAATTTCCATGCTGAAATTAAGATAGGCGGCATTGTCGAGCTTGCCGGCCAGGTAATCCTGGTAAAACTCGTCGTTACGGGCTTTGTAGGCGTCACCGTCGAGAATGCCGCGTTCGCAGAGGTAATCGCCCCATGCGTGGTCGCTGTCGCCGCCTAAAAGGGTGTTGTCCAAGTCGAATAAAGCCAAACGCATTGCAATTACCCGCTGAGCTGTCGGTTGAAAGCCCACAAGAATACGGTCTTTTAATAAGAGTGCACATAAGGCAGGAAGGCGCGTTGCTGCTTTCACAACCTTTGTGGAACAATGCGGCGACATGCGTTTGCGAGGTTGTTGCCGTGATCGACCCCGATGGTTTCCGTCCTAATGTCGGGATTATTCTGACAAATGATGCCGGACAGGTACTGTGGGCTCGCCGTATCAATCAAGACGCGTGGCAGTTTCCACAGGGCGGAATCAACCCTGATGAGACGCCGGAAGACGCCTTGTACCGCGAGCTGAACGAAGAAGTTGGCCTGGAACGCGAAGATGTAGAAATACTCGCCTGCACGCGAGGCTGGTTGCGTTATCGTTTGCCGCAACGCCTGGTCCGTACCCACAGCCAACCGCTGTGCATCGGCCAGAAGCAAAAGTGGTTTTTGCTGCGCCTGGTCTCGAATGAGCAGCGGGTGCGGATGGATTTAACCGGTAAACCGGAATTCGATGGCTGGCGCTGGGTCAGCTATTGGTATCCGTTGGGCCAGGTGGTGACATTCAAGCGCGAGGTCTACCGTCGCGCGCTCAAAGAACTTGCACCGCGCCTATTAACGCGCGCCTGACACGGAGTTCGACCCCGAGCCATGCTCAATACGCTGCGCAAGATCGTCCAGGAAGTAAACGCTGCCAAAGATCTCAGGGCGGCGTTGGGGATTATTGTGTTGCGCGTCAAAGAGGCCATGGGCAGCCAGGTCTGCTCGGTCTATTTGCTTGATCCAGAGACCAACCGTTTTGTACTGATGGCCACCGAGGGCTTGAACAAGCGCTCGATCGGCAAAGTCAGCATGGCACCCAACGAAGGCCTGGTCGGTCTGGTGGGTACCCGCGAAGAGCCTCTGAACCTCGAAAACGCCGCCGATCACCCGCGCTACCGCTACTTTGCCGAAACCGGTGAGGAGCGCTATGCCTCATTCCTCGGCGCGCCGATTATCCACCACCGCCGTGTGGTGGGGGTGTTGGTCATTCAGCAAAAAGAACGCCGCCAGTTCGATGAAGGTGAAGAAGCCTTCCTCGTGACCATGAGCGCGCAATTGGCCGGGGTTATTGCCCACGCAGAAGCCACGGGGTCGATTCGTGGCCTGGGGCGTCAGGGCAAAGGTATCCAGGAAGCCAAGTTCGTCGGCGTGCCCGGTTCGCCCGGCGCCGCGGTCGGTACCGCGGTGGTCATGCTGCCTCCGGCCGATCTGGACGTGGTGCCCGACAAGACCATCACCGATATTCCTGCCGAAATAGCGCTGTTCAAAAACGCCCTCGAAGGCGTGCGCAACGACATGCGCGCGGTGTCGAAAAAGCTCGCCACGCAACTGCGCCCCGAAGAGCAGGCGCTGTTCGACGTGTACCTGATGATGCTCGACGACGCCTCGCTGGGCAGCGAAGTCAAAAATGTGATCAAGACCGGTCAGTGGGCCCAGGGCGCGCTGCGTCAGGTGGTGACTGATCACGTCAACCGTTTCGAATTGATGGACGACGACTACCTGCGCGAGCGGGCGTCGGACGTGCGTGACCTCGGGCGCCGCTTGCTGGCCTATTTGCAGCACGATCACCAGCAAACCATGGTCTACCCCGACAACACCATTCTGGTCAGTGAAGAACTGACCGCGACCATGCTCGGCGAAGTGCCTGAAGGCAAGCTGGTGGGCCTGGTTTCGGTATTGGGTTCGGGTAACTCCCACGTGGCGATTCTGGCCCGTGCCATGGGCATCCCGACCGTGATGGGCCTGGTTGACCTGCCGTACTCCAAGGTCGACGGCATCCAGTTGATCGTCGACGGCTACCACGGTGAGGTCTACACCAACCCCAGCGACGTGTTGCGCAAGCAATACGCCGACGTAGTTGAAGAAGAACGCCAGTTGTCCCAGGGCCTCGACGCCCTGCGCGAGCTGCCGTGCATCACCCCGGACGGCCACCGCATGCCGCTGTGGGTCAACACCGGCCTGCTGGCCGATGTGGCGCGCGCGCAACAGCGTGGCGCAGAAGGCGTAGGTCTGTACCGCACCGAAGTGCCGTTCATGATCAACCAGCGTTTCCCGAGCGAAAAAGAGCAACTGGCGATTTATCGCGAGCAGTTGGCGGCCTTCCATCCGCAGCCGGTGACCATGCGCAGCCTGGACATTGGCGGCGACAAGTCGCTGTCGTACTTCCCGATCAAAGAAGACAACCCGTTCCTGGGCTGGCGCGGGATCCGCGTGACCCTCGACCACCCGGAAATCTTTCTGGTGCAGGCCCGGGCCATGCTCAAGGCCAGCGAAGGCCTGAACAACCTGCGCATCTTGCTGCCGATGATCTCCGGCACCCACGAACTCGAAGAAGCCCTGCACCTGCTGCACCGTGCCTGGGGTGAAGTGCGCGACGAAGGCACCGACGTGCCGATGCCGCCGATTGGCGTGATGATCGAAGTCCCGGCGGCGGTGTACCAGACCAAAGAGCTGGCCCGTCAGGTGGACTTTTTGTCGGTAGGTTCCAACGACTTGACCCAGTACCTGCTTGCGGTGGACCGCAACAACCCGCGGGTGGCCGATTTGTACGACTACCTGCACCCGGCCGTGCTGCAAGCCCTGCAAGCGGTGGTGCGTGACGCCCACGCCGAAGGCAAGCCGGCGAGTATCTGCGGCGAAATGGCCGGTGACCCGGCGGCTGCGATCTTGTTGATGGCCATGGGTTTTGACAGCCTGTCGATGAACGCCACCAACTTGCCCAAGGTGAAGTGGATGTTGCGCCAGGTCAGCCTGAGCCGGGCCAAGGAGTTGCTGGCTGAAGTGATGACCATCGACAACCCGCAAGTCATTCGCAGCACCATCCAGCTGGCCCTGAAAAATATGGGCCTGACGCGCATGATGAACCCGGCGGCGATCAAGCCTTATTAAAACCCTGTAGTCGCTGCCGAGGTACGAGGCTGCGATGGGTTGCGCAGCGACCCCATACAGCGGGCCTGCGGCCCGTATCGCAGCCTCGTGCCTCGGCAGCGACTACAGGTTTTGGCATGAGTCAGGGGTGTTCCAGCCGCACCTCACCCAAACGCCCGCCCAGCGGTCCGAAGCTGTGCTCCACCATCACCCTTGAACCATCGGCATTGACGATCAGCGCGGTGCTGGCGCGGGTGCCGTAATTGGGGCTGGCGATAAACACACTCGACAACAACGTCTCCGTGGCCAGCCCGACGCCGGTGTCCGGCAATTTATTGAAGGGCGCTGCTTGCGGGTCTTTGAGCAGGGCCAGCAAGGCTTGCGGCTGCGGGTCGTTCAGCACCTCGGCCAGCGCCGCCTTGGCCCTGAGCAGCTTGGGCCACGGGGTGTCCAGCCCGGCATTCGACAAGCCATAAATCCCCGCACTCAAGGGCTGCGGCACCAGCTCTTTGGAATTGAAATGCCAGAGCTGGTCACCATCCCCCAGCAGCAGGTTAAAACCGGCATAACTCAGCCTTCGTCGGTCAACATCCTCGAAATACTCAGCAATGGGCTGATTGCCACTCAAAAAATCAGACACCAGCTCACCCCGCGAATGCCGCCCGGGCGGTTGGTGCGGTTCACGGATATTGGTCAGTGCGGCAAAGCGGCCATTGGCCCCTATGCCGAGCCAGGTGCCGCCTGCCTGCAGGTCACGCCCGGCAAACACCTGCGGTGCTTCAACCCACTGGGCCAGCGGTTTAGTGGGGCGCGCATAAAATTCATCGCGGTTGGCCGCAACGACCAGAGGCTGTGCGTGGCCGGGGCGCCAAGCGAAGACAATCAGGCACATGGGCAGTCCTTAATGTTTTTTTAATCACTGTACTTATAGATTGCCCCTGCGTGTTACGCCATGCGGGATGGAGCCCGAGCCCTTGCTCCGTTACCATGCGGATCAAAAATAGGGGGCGTCATGGAATTTCTGCTCTATCTGGTGTTGGGGGGCTTCGCTGGGGTACTGGCCGGATTGTTCGGAGTCGGTGGCGGGCTGATCATCGTGCCGGTGCTGGTGTTCAGTTTCACCTTGCAAGGTTTCAGCAACGAGGTGTTGACCCATTTGGCCGTTGGCACGTCATTGGCGACCATTATCTTTACCTCGATCAACTCAGTGATTGCGCACAACCGCAAAGGCGCGGTGCTGTGGCCTCTGTTTGCCTGGATGAGCCTGGGGATTCTGGTCGGGGCCGGGATAGGCGCATTGACCGCCGAGGCGATCTCCGGCCCGCACTTGCAGAAAATCATTGGCGTGTTTGCCGTGATCATCGCCCTGCAAATGGCCCTGGACCTAAAACCCAAGGCCAGCCGAACGGTGCCGGGCAAGGTGGGTCTGAGCTTGGCCGGTAGCGTGATTGGCTGGGCGTCGGCGATTTTCGGTATCGGCGGCGGCTCGCTGACCGTACCGTTTTTGACCTGGCGCGGCGTGACCATGCAGCAAGCCGTGGCCACTTCGTCGGCCTGCGGTCTGCCCATCGCGGTTGCCGGTGCGTTAAGTTTCATGATGATTGGCTGGCACAACCCTGACTTGCCCGCGCATAGTCTCGGGTTTGTTTATATACCCGCGTTGGTCGGGATCGCCCTGACCAGCATGTTTTTTGCCCGTTTCGGTGCGCGTTTGGCCCACAAACTTTCGCCGCGCCTGCTGAAACGGCTGTTTGCCGCACTGTTGTTCTGTGTCGGTTTGAGTTTCCTGATCTAACGAGGAGTCGCAATGCTGCCTTACCCGCAGATTGACCCGGTGGCATTGGCTATCGGACCGCTGAAAATCCATTGGTACGGCTTGATGTACCTGATCGGCATTGGCGCCGCCTGGCTGATCCTGTCGCGACGTCTCAACCGCTTCGACCCGACCTGGGACAAAGAGAAACTCTCGGACCTGGTGTTTTGGGTGGCCATGGGCGTGATAGTCGGCGGCCGCCTGGGCTACGTGCTGTTCTACGACCTGAGCGCCTACATCGCCAACCCGCTGCTGATTTTTGAAGTGTGGAAAGGCGGCATGGCGTTCCACGGCGGTCTGATCGGCGTGATGCTGGCGACCTGGTGGTTCGGCAAGCGCAACGGCAAATCGTTCTTCCAGATCCTCGACTTCATCGCCCCTGTGGTGCCGATTGGTCTGGGCGCAGGGCGCATCGGTAACTTCATCAACGGCGAGTTGTGGGGCAAGGTTAGCGACGTGCCGTGGGCAATGATCTTCCCTACCGACCCACAACAATTGGCGCGCCATCCGTCGCAGCTTTACCAGTTTGCCCTGGAAGGTGTGGCACTGTTCCTGGTGCTGTGGCTGTACTCACGCAAACCTCGGCCTACAATGGCGGTTTCCGGGATGTTCGCGCTGTTTTACGGGATTTTCCGTTTCATCGTCGAGTTCGTCCGCTTGCCGGACGCTCAGCTAGGCTACCTGGCGTTCGGCTGGGTAACGATGGGGCAAATCCTCTGCATCCCGATGATTGCGGGCGGCCTGTTCCTGATCTGGCTGGCCTACAACCGTGATCCGGCGGCTCAAAAGGCTGCGCATTAAATTCGAATCGCAGGGCCCGCGCGGCCCTGCATTCAAACGCTAGGAAAACCATGAAGCAATATCTTGACCTCGTTGCCAACGTCATTAAAAACGGCACCTTGCAAGCCAACCGTACCGGCGTGAAGACCATCAGTCTGCCGGGCGCCATGTTGCGCTACGACCTCAAAGAAGGCTTCCCGGCCATCACCACGCGCCGCATGGCGTTCAAATCGGCGATTGGCGAGATGTGCGGCTTTTTGCGCCCGGTCAACAGCGCCGCTGACTTCCGTGAGTTGGGTTGCAAGGTCTGGGACCAGAACGCCAACGAAAACGCCCAATGGCTGGCCAACCCGTTCCGTCAGGGCGAAGACGACCTGGGCGAGATCTACGGCGTGCAATGGCGCAAGTGGCCGGCCTACAAGCAAGTGGCGCGCAGCAACCAGGCCGCCATCGAGCTGTGCCTGAGCCAGGGTTATCGCCAGATCGCCGAAGGCGAAGAAGACGGCGAGGCCTACGTGGTGCTGTACAAGGCCATCGACCAGGTGCGCCAGTGCGTCGACACGATCATCAATGACCCGGGCAGCCGCCGTATTCTGTTCCACGGCTGGAACTGCGCCCAGCTCGACGAAATGGCCCTGCCGCCGTGCCACCTGTTGTACCAGTTCCACCCGAACGTTGAGACCAAGGAAATCTCCCTGACTCTCTACATCCGTTCCAACGACCTGGGCCTGGGCACGCCGTTCAACCTGACCGAAGGCGCCGCGTTGCTGAGCCTGATCGGCCGGCTGACCGGCTACACGCCGCGCTGGTTCACCTACTTCATTGGCGATGCCCACGTGTATGAAAACCACCTGGACATGCTCAACGAACAACTGACCCGCGAACCGTTCCCGATGCCAAAACTGGTGATCTCGGACCGCGTACCGGAATTCGCCAAAACCGGCGTTTACCAGCCGGAGTGGCTGGAACTGATCGAGCCGGGCGACTTCAGCCTCGAAGGCTACCAGCACCACGCCCCCATGACCGCGCCGATGGCGGTGTAACCCGCGTCCCTCGCGCCTTGTGGGAGCGGGCTTGCTCGCGATCGAATCGCTGTGGTCTAAAAGAGCACCGAGTCGTTTGTATCGCGAGCAAGCCCGCTCCCACGGGGCGAGGGTGTTGGGCTAATGCCCGTGGCTTCTGCCCACATGGCTTGGCTCGCCTTCTGGCGCTGCCACTGAACCGCTGACTTCCAGACGCTGCAAAATCGCGCACTGATCCATCCCCGGCCCTTCGCCACAGCGTTGGCGCAGGTCGAGCAGTTGCGCCTGCAAGGCTTGCAAGCCATCAATGCGCGCCTTGACGTGGTGGATGTGCTCGTCGATCAACGCATTCACGCTTTCGCATTGGTCCTGCGGGCTGTCGCGCAGGTTGAGCAGGCTGCGGATTTCTTCGAGAGTCATGTCCAGGCTGCGGCAATTGCGGATAAACGTCAGCCGCTCAACATGCGCCTGGGTGTACAAACGGTAGTTGCCGTCACTGCGCGCAGGCTCTGGCAACAAGCCTTCACGCTCGTAATAACGGATGGTTTCGACCTGACAATCGGTCAATTTCGCCAGTTCACCAATCTTCATCGCGCTTATCTCCCAAAGGATGCTTGACCCTATAGTGGCTACAGGGTCTTTACTTGGCAACAGGCACCTTTTTGGACGCACCCGATGAGCGACTCCATTCACACCCCGCACAAACCACACGCTGACCATGACCATGACCATGACCATGACCATGAGGAAAAGCACGACCACGCCAGCCATGCGCACAGTTGCTGTTCAAGCACTGCCGGGCCGAGCGTGATCAAACTCAGCGCCACGCCCACCGTGGGCGCGCGCCTGAGCAGTTTCCGCATTGAAGCCATGGACTGCCCGACCGAGCAAACCCTGATCCAGAACAAACTGGGCAAGCTGGCCGGTGTGCAGCAGTTGGAGTTCAACCTGATCAATCGCGTGCTGGTGGTGACCCACGACCTGCCGTCGACTGATCCGATTGTCGCGGCCATTAAATCCCTGGGCATGCAGGCCGACCCGCTGCAAACCGGCGCCGATGCTGACGCGCCGCTGCCGCCTGCGCCGAAAAAGCATTGGTGGCCGTTGGCGGTGTCCGGTGTCGGTGCATTGGCGGCAGAGGTGCTGCACTTCACCGGCGCAGCGCCGACCTGGGTGATTGCATTGGTGGCGCTGGTGTCGATTTTCAGCGGCGGCCTGACCACCTACAAAAAAGGCTGGATTGCCCTTAAAAACCTCAACCTGAACATCAACGCGCTAATGAGCATCGCCGTGACCGGCGCCCTGCTGATCGGCCAATGGCCCGAAGCGGCGATGGTGATGTTCCTGTTTACCGTGGCCGAGCTGATCGAAGCCAAGTCCCTGGACCGTGCACGCAACGCTATCAGCGGCCTGATGCAAATGGCCCCGGACAAAGCCACCGTGCAGCAAGCCGACGGCACATGGCTGGAACGTGAGGTTAAAGACGTCGAACCGGGCGCCATCGTGCGGGTTAAACCCGGCGAGCGCATTGGCCTGGACGGCGAAGTGGTGGCGGGCAGCTCAAGCATTGATCAAGCGCCGATTACCGGCGAGAGCCTGCCGGTGGAAAAAACCGTGGGCGATAAAGTCTTTGCGGGCACCATCAACCAGGCCGGTTCGCTGGAGTTTCGCGTTACCGCAGCGGCCAACAACTCGACCCTGGCGCGCATCATCCTGGCGGTGGAACAAGCCCAGGGCGCCCGTGCGCCGACCCAGCGTTTTGTTGACAGCTTCTCCAAAATCTACACCCCGGTGGTGTTCCTGCTGGCTCTGGCTGTGGCGATTATCCCGCCGCTGTTTATGGGCGAGGCATGGTTCGACTGGATCTACCGTGCGCTAGTGCTGCTGGTGGTGGCGTGCCCGTGCGCGCTGGTGATCTCGACCCCGGTAACCATCGTCAGCGGTCTGGCGGCTGCTGCGCGCAAAGGCATCCTGGTCAAAGGCGGTGTGTACCTCGAAAGCGGCCACAAGCTGGACTTTTTGGCGCTGGATAAAACCGGCACCATCACCCACGGCAAGCCGGTGCAAACCGACTACCTGCCGCTCGACCCGCTGCACACCGAGAGCGCGGTGCTGCTGGCTGTAAGCCTGGCTTCGCGTTCGGATCACCCGGTGTCGATGGCCGTGGCCAATGCCGCTGTGGATAAAAACCTGACGCTGCGTACTGTGGATAACTTCACGGCGCTGGCCGGGCGTGGCGTGCGTGGCGACATCGACGGCAAGGTTTACCACTTGGGCAACCACCGCCTGATCGAAGAGCTGGGCCTGTGCTCGCCTGCCCTTGAAGAGAAGCTCTTTGCGTTGGAAGAGCAAGGTAAAACCGTGATCTTGCTGATCGACAGCGCAGGCCCCATGGCGTTGTTCGCCGTGGCCGACACGGTCAAGCAAACCAGCCGCGAAGCGATCCGCGAGCTGCACGCGCTGGGGGTCAAAACCCTGATGCTGACCGGCGACAACCCGCACACCGCCAACGCGATTGCGGCCCAGGTGGGCATCGACCAGGCGCAGGGCAACCTGCTGCCAGAGGACAAACTCAAAGCCATCGAAGCCCTTTATGCGAAGGGCCATCACGTGGGCATGGTCGGTGACGGCATCAACGACGCCCCGGCATTGGCCCGCGCCGAGATCGGTTTTGCCATGGCGGCAGCCGGTACGGATACCGCCATTGAGACCGCAGATGTCGCCCTGATGGACGACGATCTGCGCAAAATACCGGCTTTCATTCGCTTGTCACGGGACACCGCGAGCATCCTTAAACAGAACATTGCCTTGGCATTGGTCATTAAAGCGATCTTTCTTGCGGTAACCTTCATGGGCTTGGCCACCATGTGGATGGCCGTCTTTGCTGACATGGGCGTGAGCCTGTTGGTGGTGTTTAACGGGTTGCGCCTGGTGCGCAAATAGATCAAGAGAGGCCACAGTGCTGAGTGCCGAGCTGAAAGCGTTTTACCGGGTGGCCCAGTTGGGCAGCATCACACAGGCGGCGAAAAAGCTCGGGTTGAGCCAGCCGACCGTGACCACCCAGATCCGCCAGCTCGAAAGCCAGTACGGTGTAGAACTGTTCTACCGTGGCGGGCGGCGCCTGACCCTCAGCGATGAAGGCGTGCGCTTGCTGCCCATGGTTAAAACGCTGTTGCAGCAAGAGGCCGATATCGAGTTCTTTTTGCGCAACAGCGGTCACGGCACCGGTACGTTACGCATCGCCGCCACCGCGCCGTATTACATCCTTGATCTGGTCAAAGCCTTCCGCGAGCGCCTGCCGCAGATTGTCGTGTCGGTAGACATTGGCAACTCCCAGCAAGTGCTCGAAGCGCTGGACGAATACCGCGTCGACATCGCCGCCTCGTCGCAACTGCTCGAAGACCCACGGCTGATACGCCGGGTTCTGGGCTCCGATCCGCTGGTGGTGGCGGTGCACCGCAATCACCCGTTGGCCAAGCTCGATCACGTGCCGCTGAGTGCCTTGGCCGGGCATTGCCTGCTGATGCGCGAGCAAGGCTCGACCACGCGTAAATTGACCGAAGAACTCCTTAGCAGCGCCGGTGTTGGCTTTGGCCCGCTGCTGGAAATTGGCAGCCGCGAGTCGATCCGCGAAGCGGTGTTGCGCGGTATCGGCATCAGTATCATCGCCCGTCAGGAAGTCCCCCACGACCCGCAACTGCGCGTACTGACCCTCGAAGGTGCGCCGATGATCGCCGAGTATTTGTACTGCCTCAAAGAGCGAAAATCAGCGCGCTTGCCGGCGGCTTTTCTGGGGCTGGCGCAGGAAATGGCCCCTGCCTGACCCCCTGTAGGAGCGAGCTTGCCTCGCGATCTTTTGATCTTTTTAAAAGCTCGCGAGCAAGCCCGCTCCCACAGGAATGTTGTGAGCATCACTCCAAAATCCACCAATACCTCTATCGGCAGCTTTTGCCTGACTGCCACATCTTGTACGCATAGCGTCTCTAGGATGACCCCATCTGCTTGATGAGGTGCATCCATGAACCGCTCGAACGCAACCCCTTTGACCCAACCCGGCGTGCCGATGAAGGTGCGCAACGTGAGCAAGCGCTTTGGCGCTTTTACCGCGCTGGACAACGTCTCGCTGGAGGTGGCGGCGGGTGAGCTGGTGTGTCTGCTCGGGCCTTCGGGGTGCGGTAAAACCACCTTGCTGCGCTGCATCGCCGGGCTGGAACGTCAGGACGATGGCGTTTTGTACCTCGGCTCACGGGATGTCTCAGACCTCGCTCCGCAAGCACGGGACTACGGGATCTTGTTTCAGTCCTACGCACTGTTCCCCAACCTGACCGTTGAGGCCAACATCGCCTACGGCCTGGCCGGCAGCAACCGTGACGTGGTGCGCAAGCGCGTCAGCGAGATGCTCGAACTGGTGGGCCTCACGGGCAGCGAAAAGAAATTCCCCGGCCAACTGTCCGGCGGTCAGCAGCAGCGAGTCGCCCTGGCCCGCGCTTTGGCGCCTGCACCGTCGCTGCTCTTGCTCGACGAACCGATGTCGGCGCTGGATGCCCGGGTGCGCGAACATTTGTGCACCGAGTTGCGCCAATTGCAGCGCAGCCTGGGCATCACCACCTTGATGGTGACCCACAACCAGGACGAAGCCATGCTGATGGCCGACCGCATCGCCGTGATGAACAACGGCAAGGTCGAGCAGTACGCCACCCCGCAAGAGATCTACAACAAGCCCGCCACGCCCTTTGTTGCCGAGTTTGTCGGGCAAGGCAACTGGCTGCCGTTTGACCACAACAGCGGCACTTACGCGCAGGTCGGCGGGGTCAACATGCGCTTGGCCGCCGACGCGGGGCGCGTCGAGTCGGGGCGACTGTTTTGTCGCCCCGAAGCGATCAGCGTCAACCCGGTGCTGCACGAAGAAAACCTGTTCCCGGCACGGGTGCGGGACATTACCTTCCTCGGCAATCGCTGCCGCATGAGCTTCGAACTCAACCACCTGCCGGGCCACCCGCTCACCGCCGAAGTCGGCAGTCAGGATTTGCCGCGTCTCGGCGCCCAGGACATCTTCGTTGCCTTGCCGCCGAACAGCCTTCAGGTGTTTGCCTGACATGGCCGCGCCAATGACCTTGCTCCTGTCCGACACCCTGGCCCGCAACGCTGCGCGGGCTGAACGGGGCGACACGTTGTTTGTCCTCGGCGGCAAACTGCTGTTGCTGCTGTTATTGGCCATTGCCGTGCTGATGCCGTTGCTGGCGATCTTCTGGCGCGGCTTCAGTGCGCAAGACGGCCAGGGCGGTGGCTGGGTCGCCGCGCGGGAGCTGGTGACCAGCGACAACTTTCATTGGCTGGTGGGCAACAGCCTCAAAGTGTCGCTCAGCGTAGCGGCGATTGTCGTACCGCTGGCGTACCTGTTTGCCTACGCGCTGCAACGCACCTTGATCCCCGGCAAGCGCGTCTGGCGCGGGTTGTCGTTGCTGCCACTGATGGCGCCGTCGATGTTGCCAGGCATTGCGCTGGTGTATTTGTTCGGCAATCAGGGCCTGCTGCGCGGGCTGATTGCGGACAACATCTACGGCTTCTGGGGCATCGTCCTCGGCGAGGTGATCTACACCTTTCCCCATGCCCTGATGATTCTGCTGTCCGCCTTGTCACTGGCCGATGCCCGGTTGTTTGATGCGGCGTCGAGCATGGGCGCCGGGCCATTCAAAGCCTTTCGCAGCATCACCTGGCCGGGCACGCGTCAGGCCGTGTTCGCGGCGTTTTGCCTGGTGTTCACCCTGACCATCACCGATTTTGGCGTGCCCGTGGTGGTGGGTGGCGACTATCAGGTGCTGGCGCTGGAAGCCTACAAAGCGGTGGTCGGGCAGCAACAATTTGGTCGCGGTGCCTTGATCGGCATGGTCCTGTTGTTGCCCGCGCTGTTCAGCTTCGGCGTCGATGCCTGGCTGCGGCGCCAGCACGGCGACGCCATGAGCGGGCGTGCCCAAGTGTTCAAGCCGGTGCCTTCAAGGCTGCGTGATGGTTGCTACCTGGCCATCGTGCTGCTGATCTGCGCTGCCTTGCTGCTGGTGTTCGGGATGGCGGTGTACTCGTCGCTGGTCAAATTTTGGCCCTACAACCTGTCGCTGTCCCTCAACCACTACCAGTTCAATGACACCGCCGGTGGCGGCTGGCTGGCCTACCGCAACAGCGTGACCATGGCCTTGTGCACGGCGCTGATCGGCAGCGCGGTGATCTTCACCGGCGCCTATCTGATGGAAAAAACCCACACCCAGAAGCGCCTGAACCTGGTGCTGCGCATGCTCAGCTTTATCCCCATGGCGGTGCCGGGTTTGGTGCTGGGGTTGGGCTACGTGTTTTTCTTCAACCTGCCGGGCAACCCGCTGCATGTGTTCTACGGGACCATGGCGCTGCTGGTGGTGTGCACCATTGCTCACTATTTGACCACCGCACAAATGACCGCCACCACCGCGTTGCGCCAGCTCGATGGCGAGTTCGAAGCCGCTGCGCTGTCGCTCAAGGCGCCGCTGTACCGCCATTACTGGCGCGTCACCGTACCGATTTGCCTGCCCGCGCTGCTGGACATCGTGCGCTACCTGTTCGTCTCGGCGATGACCACCGTGTCGGCGGCGATCTTCCTCTACAGCCCCGACACCATCCTCGCGGCGGTGGCGGTGCTGAACATGGACGACGCCGGCAACGTTGGCGGCGCGGCGGCCATGTCGACCCTGATTTTGCTGACCTCCATTGGCGTGTCCCTGCTCCTGGCCTGGGCTTCACGCGGCGTGTTGCGCCGCTCCCAAGCCTGGCGCCAAGGCGCACCGGCGCAATAACCCTTCCACCTCAAGGAACCGCACCATGTTCAAGCCTCTTGCTCTTGTCGCTGCTGTCCTCACCGCTTTGAGCGTTAACGCCTTTGCCGCAAAAACCGAACTGACCGTCTACACCGCCCTCGAAGCCGAGCAACTGAAGAGCTACAAACAAGCTTTCGAGAAGGCCAACCCGGACGTTGAGATCAAGTGGGTGCGTGACTCCACCGGCATCATCACCGCCAAATTGCTCGCTGAAAAAGACCGCCCGCAGGCGGATGCTGTCTGGGGCCTGGCGGCGTCGAGCCTGGCGATCCTCGATCAGCAAGGCATGCTGCAACCCTACGCACCGCGAGACTTGGCCAAGATCGGCCCCAACTACCGTGACCCCGCCAATCCACCGGCCTGGGTCGGCATGGACGTGTGGGCCGCGACCATTTGCTTCAACACGGTTGAGGCCGAAAAACAGGGCCTGAGCAAGCCGGTGAGCTGGCAAGACCTGACCAAGCCTGAGTACAAAGGCAAGATCGTGATGCCGAACCCGGCGTCTTCCGGCACGGGCTTTCTGGACGTGAGCGCGTGGCTGCAAACCTTTGGCGAAAAGCAGGGCTGGGTGTACATGGACGGCCTGCACCAGAACATCGGCCAGTACGTTCACTCCGGTTCCAAGCCGTGCAAATTGGCCGCCTCGGGCGAGTTCCCGATTGGCATTTCGTTTGAATACCCGGCCGTGCAGCTCAAGCGCCAGGGCGCGCCACTGGACATCATCCTGCCTAAAGAAGGCCTGGGCTGGGAGATCGAAGCCACGGCCGTGATCAAAGGCACGCCCCATGAAGCGGCGGCGCAAAAGCTCGCTGACTTCTCGGCCAGCCCGGCGGCGATGGAGCTTTATAAAGAGAACTTCGCCGTGCTCGCGCAGCCCGGTATTGCCAAGCCGCAGACCGAATTGCCGGCTGACTACGAGCAACGCCTGATCAAAAACGACTTCGCCTGGGCCTCAAAAAACCGCGATCAAATTTTGACCGAATGGCGCAAACGCTATGACGGCAAGTCCGAGAAAGTGGCCGAATAACTCTTCAGTAACCTGACCCTGTGTAGCGAGCTTGCCTCGCGATCTTTTGATCTTTTAAAAGATCGCGAGGCAAGCTCGCTCCTACAGGGATTGGATGTGCTCTTCAGGACAGGTGTATGACTATTCTTATCGTCGGCGCTGGCATTCTGGGTTTGTCCCATGCCTACGCGGCCGCCAAACGCGGGCTTAAGGTCCATGTATTCGAGCGTACGCACACGCCCTTGGGCGCGTCGGTGCGCAACTTCGGCCAGGCGCTGATCACCGGCCAGCCGCCGGGGGTGATGCTCGATCTGGCCCGGGCCAGCCGGGGTATCTGGGGCGAGTGGGCGCAGCAGGCGGGCTTTGACCTCAAACGCAACGGCGCGTACCTGTTTGCCCGCACCGAGGCTGAAGAACACCTGCTGGAGGCCTTTTGCCAAGGCCGTGCCCGTGAACACGGTTACCGCGCCGAACTGCTGCGCGGTGCTGAACTGGACGCCCTCTACGGCGGCCAGTTCAACCACCATCGCGCCGCGCTGCACGGGCTGGACGACCAGCAGGTGTATTCGCGTGAGGCCATTCCGGCGCTGGTGCAGTACCTGCAGCGCGACTTCGGCGTTGAGTTTCACTTCTCAACCCTGGTGCGCGACGTCGAGCCGGGGCAGGTGCACACCACGGCGGGCAGCTTTAAAGGCGCGCAGGTGATTGTCTGTTCAGGGCACGACTATCAAACCCTGCTGGCCGAACCACTGGCGACGCTCAACCCACAGGTTTGTCGCCTGCAAATGCTGCGAGTGCGGCCAACAATCGACTTGCAGCTGCAACACGCCTTGCTCACCGGCCTGAGCTGCGTGCATTACGGCGCCTTTGCCGATTTGCCGGAAGCGGCCGCAGTGCAGGCCGAGATCCTGCGCGACAGCCCGTACCTGGATGAGCACGGTATTCACTTGTTGATCAGCCCGACGCCCTACGGCGAGTTGATCGTCGGTGATTCACACCATTACGGCAGCGATCCATCACCGTTTAACGCCGAACAGGTCGATAACTGGATGTTGCAGTTGTGCCAAGACACGCTGGGCTGTGAAGTGCAGGTGATGGAGCGCTGGCAAGGCGTTTATGGCGCGCGCGGGGCCAAGCCGTTTACCTGGCTGCCGGTGGCGCCGGGCCTGAGCGCCGCCTTGATGCAGACCGGCGTAGGCATGAGCGTTGGCCCGGCGATGGCCGAGCGCAACATCGCGCGTTTGCTGGGGGAGGCGTGATGACCCCGGCACAACTGGCGGTAGAACGGGTTTTTGCCTTGTATCAGCAGTTCGGTACCGACGATTACATCGGCGAGCCGGTGTCACAGCTCGAACACATGTCCCAGGCGGCGCAACGGGCGATGGCCGAAGGGCATGACGATGAAGTGGTGTTGGCCGCGTTCTTTCATGACATTGGGCATTTATGCGTCAAAAATGCGCCGAACATGGGCGGATACGGCGTGGTCAGCCATGAACAGGTGGGCGCCGATTACCTGCGCCGGGCGGGGTTCAGTGAGCGCATGGCCAAACTGGTGGAATACCACGTGCAGGCCAAGCGCTACCTGACGTTGCGCCAACCCGGCTATTACGACCTGTTGAGCGAAGCCAGTATCAGGACGTTGGGTTACCAGGGCGGCGTGATGAGCGAAGCCGAGGCTGATGCGTTTGAGCAAGACCCGCTGTGCGAGCTTAGCCTGCGCATGCGCCTGTGGGACGAGGAGGCCAAGCAACTGCACGCCCCTATCATCGACCTGCAACTGCTCAAGGCCAAAGCCTTGAACCTGTTAAACACCTAACCCTTGTGGGAGCGGGCTTGCTCGCGATGAAATCACCGCGTTTTAGCGGATGCACCGTGTTGCCTGTATCGCGAGCAAGCCCGCTCCCACAGAAGAGGTGCCGTAGTCAGATTTGCTCGGCCAGCAACTCGATCTGCTCCTGGCGCTCGGCCTGGCTCAATTTGGGGTGCGGGTTGAGCGATGACCATTGCGGGTACGCCCGGGCTTTATTGAGCGGCTCGGGCAGTTTGCCTTCGCGCCAGGTTTTGTCCTGCGGGGTGGCGACCTGGATGCTGTCGACGGCCGCATGCCCGCGAGCGTTCAGCGCGTGCAGCAACTGGCGTTGGCGCAAGGCCAGCAAGCGCAATACGCTGTCGTCGACAGTCAGTTCGCGCTGGCCCTTGAGCTTGCCCAGCAAGCGGCTGCCATAGCTG
>NZ_WIWK01000087.1:0-26111 GCF_009600165.1 Pseudomonas sp. FSL R10-0399 | reverse complement strand
CACCAGGAACGGATTCGACCGTGCGCAGCGGGGCGTACAGGTGCTGCGCGGCGTAGCGGGTCAGCACCACGGGCACGGGTGTTTCATGGGCAGCGCGAGGCGGGCTGGTCGTGTCGGCGCTGTCATGACTGTCCTGAGATGTCTGCGCCTCGCCGTAGCGTTGAGCAGGGCCCTCAGCCTCAACAATGCGCACCGGCTCCATCGCTGCCCGGCCTGCTTGAGCGGGCTCGGCAACGATGTCCAGCAGGATCAGTGTCCCGTTGTCAGCATCCTGCAGTTGCAGGCGTGTTGGTTCGATGGGCTCACTGGCGCGCAGATAGAGTGCACCACCGGCACTTTGTACCCGCAGGCGACCGACGAGCGAGGTAGGCACCCCCACGCGGACGTTGCGGTCGATGAACACGATCCGCTCCTGATCCACGACCAGGGAAACCGCCAGGGGCAGGCGCTCCCAGCGCAGGATCTCCACGGCGTGGACTGTCGGCGACAACACAACGGTGAGCAGCAGGCTGAAGGCACAGAGCAGGTGTTTCATGGCGTCTCTCCCATAGCGCCACCCAGCCCGCCCGTCGTGGTGCTGGCAGGTGTGACAGGGCCGGGGCTGATGATGCGTTGCGGCGCGCCGCTGTAGCAGTCCAAGGCCAGGCCGAACGGGTTGCGCTCGGGGTCGACGTCCACCCGTACGACCTTGAGCGGGTAACGAACCAGCGCTCGTTTGACCTGCTCGGCGCCGTAGTACTCATCCGCCGTCACATCAAGCGTGACGATCCAATCGCGGTCGGAGACGACTTTCACCCGCTGGGCCGGGTTCTCGCCGTAGCCACGCCCCGGTATTTCATAAATGCCTCGTACCCGCTGGCGTAACTCACCTGCCGTACGGCGGTATTCATAGTCGTTGCGCAGAAAGGTCTGGCAGGCGGGGGTGAAGTAGGGCGCCAGTACATGAATGTTGCGCGCATAGTCTTCGTCACCGTTGGTGGGCCAGCGCTGGAGTTGCTGCCAGATGTAGAACGAGAAGGCGTAGACGCTTTCGGGTGGCACTTCCCACCATTTCCGGGTACTGCCGGAGCGCAGGTCGGGCGGGACGTGCACGGTCAGGTCACGCGGTGCGCTCCACCAGCCGCCGCCCATCACCAAGGCGATAACAAGTAGTGCGCCAAGCCCCAGCCGCAAGGTCTTGATGTGCGACTGGAGGTGAGTGATTTCGTTCTTGAACCGGCTCACGCTGCCTTGCTCCTGCGCGTGCTCCAGTAACCCGATCGGATCACTAACGCGTGCGCGCCCACAAAAGACGCTAAGGCTGGATGACGCTGTGCAATACGCCACTGCAGTTGGCGATACAGCCAGGTATCGGGTCTGCCACGTTTCTGGCGACGCAGCATGCCTCCACCTGCAAACACCCCGGCAGCGATGCCCAGCATGATGGCCGTGGGCACGATGGCGATCGTCGAAAATACAAAGGCCAGCGGCACGCCAACCACCAGGCTGCCTGCCGCCGACAGCCCGGCGCAGATCCACAGCTCATCCGCGGTAAGGCCGCGGACGACCACGGGGTGACGGTTGAGACGGTGTGGAAGAAACACCACCGTCCCGTCAGGCCGAATGTCCTGATGCGTGCTCATGGCATGACTCCTAGAGCACGCCGGTGGCTTCAGTGAGCAGCCAGACACCAACGACCAGCAGGACGGCGCCCACGGCCACCGTCAGGCCGAATTGCCCCCAGGTTTTGCGGCCCGTGTGGATTTCCGCATAGGTACCGTAGGCGTGGTAGCAGACACCGACAAACATCGAGGCGACCACCAGCAAGGCAACGAGCATCACGATGTCGTAACCGTAATTGCGCAGCGTCTCCATGATGCCGGAGCCGGTGCCCCTCGACGGATCTTCCAGGGTTGGGAGGTCGGCCCGGGCAAACGTCGGCAGCATGGCGAGTGTGGATGCCGAGGCCAGGACGGCCATACGTGCCGAATGCAAGCGATACGAGAGCAGGTTCATGATGTGAGCCTTTGCGTTAGGAGAGCAGGAAAAAAGTCAGCACCACGTACATCGCGATAAACCTCACCGCAACGCCGACGAACTGACGCTGGGAAATCCGCTGTTCCGACCAGCCGACATAGGCTGTGCGCAGGGCCCATACGCCCCACAGCAGCAGGGTTGCGAACACGGCGCCGAGCAGTACGCCGGCGACAGCAGAGGGGGTGAAGCCTCCATTGGCCTGAAAGGCGGCAAGCTGGTTGGCGTTCATCGGTCATCCTCCTGTTCGGCGTCCTGGCGGTAATCGCCAAGCAGTGCAGAGGGATCGCGTGGCTGTGCACGCTGGGGCGTCAGGTAGTCGTTGATGCCCGACTGCATGCGCTGCAGGTCAGCGTCCAGACGCCGATAGTCGAAGTGATAGCGGGATCGTGACTCGGGGGCGGTGCTGGCGGATTGTTTGGCCAGACGGTCAAGCAGGTCGAGCTGGCGGGCGACGGCCGCCAGGTGTTCACGCTCATACCCATCGTCAGCTGCGGCGGCGAGCTGAGTGATGAAGAGATTGGTGAGCAGCAACGCTACGACAGGACGTCGCCATGCGTAAGCCGAATTGTGAAACCTTGCCATTGCGCCATTTCCGATGGACTCGAATGGCTCGATGCTGCGGGGATGGCTGGTGGAAAGCCGCAAACAATGGGGAGTTACTCCTCACCACTTTCCTTACAACATTTTTTTGGTGGTGTTGCGTTGTGCATTCTGAGGAGAGTGGCAGGGGCGACTGTTTCATCGCAGAACAGCTATCTCTTCATCTGTGTCTCTGCGTATCGAAATCGTGGACGCTAAGGGCTGATATCTTGTCAGATTTCACTTTAGCATTCTGATTGGAGTGCTAATCGCTTACTAGCGCTCCCATGGGATGGTTATTGACAACAGTAACGAGGCGTGAGGTAATTGTTCTCATGGGAACTGATAATAGCCTTAAGCGTTCCTATGAGGATGATAAATGAGTACACCACTGCCGTTGCCCGTCGAGCGGGCACTCCGCAAGCTCGGCAGCGACATTGAGCTTGCACGCAGGCGTCGACGGATTTCACAGGCCTCGCTTGCAGAGCGAATGGGGGCTTCTGTATCCACTGTTCGGCGCATGGAGAAAGGGGATATGCGGGTGCCTATTCATTTCTTCGCCCGCGCCTTGCACGTGTTCGGTGAGGTACAGGCGCTGGCCAACCTGCTGGATACGGCGCACGACGACATCGGGCTGACGCTGATGGATGAACAATTGCCTAAACGTGTACGCAGTAAACCGCCGGCATCGGGGGCATTATGAAATCGGTTACTTCAGTTCGCCAGCAAGTCCAGGTCTGTCTTGGTAAGGCGGGAATAGCTGTTGGCACTCTTATTTACGTCAAGCAGGGACGCCGCGAGAACACCACCTTTGCCTATGAGCAGGGATGGCTGGGGAATCAGGAGGGGTTCAATGTTTCTGCCGATCTCAGCCTGATCTCGGGTTATCAGCCACGTAGAGCTCCCTCAGCTCACGATTCGGTCTTTCATTTCGCCATTGCCGATACGACACCGGACGCTTGGGGACGCCGGGTCATCGCACGTGACCATGCCAAGCGTCGTAAGGGTAATCCATCGCTCGCGTCGCTGACAGAGATGGACTACCTGCTGGCGGTTGACGATTTCAGCCGGATCGGCGCGCTGAGACTGCGCGATCAGAACGGACATTATTGCCGGACGATTGAAGATGGACGGCGCGCTACACCGCCACTGCTGGAATTGCAGCGCATCTACCAGGCCAGCCGGGCAGTTGAGAAAGGTCAGGAAAGCACTGAAGATTTGCGTTACCTTCAGGGCAAAGGCACATCGCTCGGCGGGATGCGCCCCAAGAGCACGGTGGTCGATGAGGATGGCGCACTCGCCATTGGAAAATTCCCAAGCGTGGGCGACACCCGTAGCGTGACGCGCGGCGAAGTGCTGGCCTTATGCTTGGCAAAACAAGCAGGTATCAATGCCGCGCCGGCCCGTATCATAGAGCTGGATGGCGTACCGGTCGCTATCATCCGCCGTTTCGATCGCGATGCTGCTGATGGGCGTATTCCATACCAGTCCGCCGCGTCTTTGCTACAGGCGTCGCGCGAAGAGGATCGAAGCTATACCGAAATTGCCGATGCTATCCGTTCCGTGGGGCATGCACCGACCGCAGATGTGCAGCAGCTGTGGCGGCGACTGGTTTTTAACCTACTGATCACCAATGTGGATGACCACCTGCAGAACCATGGCTTTCTTCATGTGGAAAAGGGGCTCTGGCGGCTGGCACCGGCATTCGACGTCAATCCCTTCCCGGACAAAGAGCGAGAGTCGAAAACCTGGCTGTCGGAGGAGGATGGACCGATCACCGATCTTGAGATGCTGCTGGCGCGGAGCACCTATTTTTCGTTGAGTCGGGAGGATGCGTTGGCCGTGCTGGCAGAAGTGTATGACGCCGTGCTGGACTGGCGGCAGATTGCGCTCAGTGCAGTGGTGGGGTTGCAAGCGAGCGAGTTGGACGATTTTGCGCCAGCGTTTGAGCACGAGCAAATGGAGGCGGCGCAGGCATTACTGGCCTGAAATACCGCTCAGCACTTATAGGTATTTTTTGAAGCTGCCTGCTGCGAGGTCTGTTGCGGCACCTAACAGAATTGCGCAGGGAAGCAAGATAAGAAGCGGGTGTGCGCTGACGGGCAGGGTCAGGTAAAGGACCCAAGGCATGACGGCGAGAGGCATCAGACTGGCCTTTGCCCGGTGGTAGACAAAGCCTGACTCACGGCCCGCACCAAAGCGCCTGATGTCCCTCCGCACCAGGCCATCGACCAGTCCGACGAAAGCTGCCATCAGGAACAGTGGGATGGTCAGCACCAGCACCAGCAGCCGGACGAGGAACACCAGTAGCGTGTACGCACTGGCGATCAGATCGTTCTCCAGGTACACATAAACCTGACTCAGATAAAAACGGAAATCCCGACCCGTTCCCTGGCTGGGTGAACTGGCTTTGGCCGATGCGTCGCGCATCCAGTCAATGAGCCCGCTTTTGACGAACACCCATTGGTAAGCCGTTTCTACCAACCAGGACGCCGTTTGTCCTGGTTCCTGCACCACGGCGCTGCGTGTGAAGTGTTGTGAGAGTTGCGTCAGTTCGTAGTCCAGCATGCCTTGCGCGTGCCGCCAGCCTTGATCGGCCCAGAACAGGTGCATACCCACACATTCGATCACGATGGACAGAAACAAAGACCCCAACAGCACGCCCACAAACCGGAATGGCAGCGTGATGATGCCGGTGATCAAACCCTGCTGTTGGGTCTGCTGGCGCTGCGCTGTGTTGGCCGGGTCACTCACGGTTGCGCCTCTCAGCAGTCGTTTCGGCGGTCGCCATATGCCGGAACCCGTCAAGCAGGTCGTCAGGTAGGGGGGCATCCTGCAGGCCCGGTAGTGCTTTGCTGTCCCACCAGTCACCCGCCTCGACGTAGTGTTGGCGCATGTACCCAGCAAGCTGCTGCAGGTCCCTAGGCATCACTTCGTCAGGGTCGGGTGCCGGCAGCGGCATGCGAATCTTCCAGAGGTTGCCGCCTTCGATCAGTGCAAAGCATTGGCCCTTGGGTAGGCCGACAACATGGGCTGGCTCGATCAGGGGCACACTCGTCGTCGTGATGCGGTCCTGGGTGTTGCTGGTGAAATCGGTCTTGCCGTGAATGTCGGAGCTGTCGGTGGCGCCGCTCATCAATGAGGTGGTGTACACCTCAACCTTCGGCAGTTGTTTCGTGAGTAACTCGGCGGTCGCAGTTTCCCGCACCCTCAACATAAACAGATTGTTGAAGTTACCGACCACCTGACCGGCTTTGGCGCGGTTGCCGATACGCGCTTCAATGTCACTGAGCGTTTGCGTATAGGCGGTGACCTGGAGACCGGCACCGCCGCCTTTGTTGACCATGGGGATGAACTCATCACCCATCAGTTCGTTGAACTCGTCGGCGTGCACGTTGATCGGTACTTTGACCCCAGACCCCGTGCCGGGTAGACCATCGTCAATACCGAACTTGTAGATGTGTCCAGCGACCGATACCAGGTCGCTGAACATGCTATTGCCCACGGCGGCTGAAACCTCGGCATCCGAGAGCGCATCCAGGCCCACATACACCACGGCTTTCTTCCGGATAATCTGCATCCAGTCGAAAATGGGCCGGGGGTCGGCCAGATCGGCATAGTCCGGGGCCAGCAACTGAGAGATCTTGCCGGTCGTGAGTTTTTCCAGCAGGGGCAGCAACGAGGCGACGATCTTGTCGAAGTAAGTGCGGTCATAGCGTACGGCAGATCTGAGCCCGTCCAGCACCGGATCGTAGACCCTGACCTGTGACAGGTATTGTTCGAGTGCAATGACGCGCTTCTCGCGGCCGATCATGTTGCGGGGAATGTTCTTGTCGTTGAGCCTGGCCTCGATCTGCACGATGACTTCCCAGGCCTTCGGCTCGTTGCTCGCGAAGTAGTGTTGGGCGTATTCGATGAACAAGGCATCGATGTTCACCACGTGCCGCTGGATCAGCAGGTAGTCGGGCCGCTGCCCCAGCTCGACGAGTGCACGGGCGATGATGTTGACGAAGCGCCAGGCGAACTCGCGAAACGCCGCAGAGTTGCCCTCGCCGGACAGTTGGCCGGCAATGCGCGTGGCCACCTCGCTGATGCGACCAAACCGTCCCACGGCGTTGTAACGGGCGGAAATATCTGGCCAGCCGAGGTGGAAAACATAGAACTCGCCCTCGCGCCCGGCGCGTTTGGCCTCGACATACATGCGCTTGAGCAGGTCCGCATCGCCTTTGGGGTCGAAGACGATGACGACTTCGTGCTCGTCAACTGCGTTACGCCGCCGGATGTCCTGAGTGATGAACAGCTCGGCGAGTCTTGTTTTGCCCACCCGCGTGGTGCCCAGGACGAGTGAATGCCCAACCCGTTCCCCCAGCGGCAGCGTGACATCCACCTCATGCGGTTCAATGCCATGCAGGCGCGGCATGCCACCGACTGGAGGTAGCGGCCGCGCCGGATTAAATGGGCTGTCCCAGGCCGTCAGTCGGGCAAGTTTTGAGAGTGGAAAGGGTGCGAGTTCCAGCCGCTCTTCCAAACGGCGGGCGATTCGGTAGGCGGCCGTGGGTTCCACATAACGACGAAACTCGGGGCGGTACGTTTGCATCAGCCGATGCGTGTGCCGCTGATCCCAGCGAAACCCTCGGCCGATGAACAGGCGCTGCTGACTGACCGGCACAGCGCGGCTGGTCATCACGTACTTCGGTAGACGGCGGACATTGCGCCGATAGTGCAGGATGAACCGTGCCTCACGGAGCCGAATAATGCCAAACACCAGGAACGCCAGGGCTGATCCCAGGCCCAGCAGTGGATTTAACGCGAGCGACCATGGCGCCACTAGGCACAGAAGCGCGGCGGCGGCGCAGACGGCCACCGTGTACAACTCCACCGCTGGCCGTAGCAGGACTTCCACCGCATGAGGCTGGGCCATGGCGAGCGGCTCACTGCTCAATGCCGGTGGCAGTGACCAGCACGGGGTAATGGCGCAACCCCAGACGTTCTGCGAGATCGTCGCCCGATACCGGCGATAGTGTCAGGCCCGGGGCCAGCCCGCGCAAGGTGGCAAGGGCGTCTGCAGATGCCACGTTGACGACCAAGCCGACCGCCTTCAATTTGCCCAGGATTGCTGCACGCTCGCGTAACCATTGGCGCGAGTGGTCGTCATCGCCGACCAGAAACATTGGCCGCAGACCTGAGGCCTGGATGACCCTGCGCGGCTCCTCCCCCGGCGACAGCCGCCCGGAACGAACCGGCAGCATGTCTGTTTCGCTGAAACGTTGCTGTGACGGATGAGGTGCGGAGAGGGAAGGGGCTAACGGCTGGTCTTGGCGTGGTCGTAGATTCAGTGATTGGTAGTAGGGCCATGTCGAAACACCGCCACGGTCTTCGACCACGATCAACGAGGCGGCGTCTGCGAGCGCTCCCCCGGTGGCCAGGCATAGCAGGCCGAACAGCGATGGGGCGGCGATTCGCAGAGGAGGATGGAGCTTCATAGTGGTTTTCTCCTGAGGGAGTTTTCAGCGAGGGCGCCGCCGAGCACGCGCTGCAGGTGCTTGTGCACACTCATGCGGTAGCGGGCAGCCGGTGCCCCACCTGCCGGCCGGTGGTAGCGTCCAATGGCGAGCAGCCAGTCCTCGCCATCGGAGTGCTGTTCGCGCAGAATTTTCGCTGCGATAGCGAGGTTGCGATATGGGTCGAGCAGATCGCAGGGCTGCGGGTAACGGTGCTTCTGATAACCCAGATTGATCTGGCCGAGGCCGGCGTCGACCCGTGTGGGAGGAGCCTCCCGCAGCGCCTTTTGCAGACCCGTACAGGCTTTGGCGCGGGAACTGAAGCGGTGCGGCGCGCCCGCCACATTCAGGGTCCAGGGCCACGGCACCAGCCGGTCATCGCGTTGCAGCCCACTCTCCTGCAACGCCACTGCATACAGCACCGCAGAGGGAATGCCAGCCCGGTGAGCGGCGATCTGATACGCCGGAGGCGGTACGTCCTGCGCGCTGACGGGGACGATGATGGCCATCCACCCCAGTACCACGAGCCGATGACGCCAGCGGGTCACTGCCGTTGCCATTGGCCACTGACCTGTCGCACAACGGCAGGCAGGTCCCCCGGCAGGCCCAAAGACAGCCAGCGACCGGCATCGTGGTTGAGCGTGATTGAACCGTTGCGTACGCGATCTGGATTGATACTGGCTCGCTTCGCCCAGTCGCGAATGAGCGTGTCGTTGGCGCGGCTGCCGACCATGTAGAGGTCGAAGCCGACATCAGATGCCTGCAACTGCTGAACCGTCAGGCCACAGGGCGCGCAGCCGTCCTTGATGAACACGGCGATGCGGTCGGTGCTGTTGGCGGTGGTGGAGGAATTGCCTGGAGTATGGCCGGGCAGGGTGACACGTTGCATGCCTGGGTGCAGGCGTTGCCAGGCGGTGTCGTAGGCCCGCTGGTAGGCCAGCGTCTTTTCGACGCGGCGGGCTTCAACCTGAACCTGCAACTCGGCATAGCGACGGCGCTCCTCGTCGGAGCGCGCTTCGATGCCGAGTGCGGTCAATGGGTCGAGGTTGGGCGAAAAAAGGCCCAGCGGTCCCTGCATCAATTGGCGATAACGAGCCCATTCCTCTGTGTGCAATCCCCAGTCACGGGCCTGTTGTTCGTCGCTGACGCGTGAGGTCGTTGTTTGTTCCTCGCTGGGCGAGACGGTGGATGCGATCGTGCGAGCGTTCTGTGCGATTGCCGGAGAGAGAAAGGAGACGGCCAGGCTCAGCGTTAACGCGCGGAAGACGAGAGTGTTGTTCATTCCGAGCTCCTACGGCAGCGTCAAACGATGCATCTGGCCACCGTTCTCGCGCTGAAACACGGCGGCCTGGCCATCGATGGCTTGCAGGCGCCAGCCGCTGTCAGTTTCACCGGGACGCAGGACGCGCATCTCGGAAAAGGCGGCATTGCCGGTTGGCAGGATCGACAGAAATCGTTCGCCGCCGCGAAGCTCGATCCCCATAACCGTAAAAGGTAGGCCCGCTGCTTGGGTCGGTTTTGTCGGGGGTGTCACACGGGTGCGCACCGGTACTGGAGTCGTCTGGTTGGGTTTATCCAGACGGGCGGTCAACTGGTCGATGCGTGTTTCCAGAGAAGACAGGCTGGCTGCTGTCAGACGCTGCTCGAGTCCGATTTCGATGGCGGTCATTCGTTGCTCAAGTGTTTTGCTATCAGTCTCATAACGGGCTTGTGTCAAGGTAACAGGCAGTTTTAGCAGGGCGTCGAGGCGCTGGCTCAGATCAGTCAGCCGGGCTTCCAAGGCAACAACCTGGTTGCCCTGAGCGCTGGCGCTGGTCTGGGTGGCCAGACTCGACAGCGAGACGTGGTTGACGATCGTGGCTGCGCTAATCAGGATCAGCCATGCGATGCTGGCCGCACGCAACAGCATGCTGCGGGAGTCGCCTGGGGTGGATTGAAATTCCCTCATGGTCTGGCCTCCGTTTTCAATGGAGGCCGCGCTATGTCGACAGGGGCGACCGGTCCGGATTGGGGAAGTGCACCATCGGTGGTGGGCTGCACTGCGCGTGTGAAGCAGATCCGGCGTGCGCCGTCGTCGACCTCCAGATCCCAGGCAGGACCGGCCAGCGTGAGCAGGGCATCACGCAACAACAGCGGGCCCAGTCGGTAGTGCGAAGCCGGTAGCGGGAGCGCATTCAGCGCTGCGATATCACTGCTGGAACACAACTGGTAGCCAGAACGGAGCAGGACATGACGCAGGGCGTCCCCAACGGTGGCTGTGCGTGTGCCGGGAACGGTCACGTCGACGACCTGAAGCAGCAGGTCCTGTTGCGCTGGTACCGGAGCCAACTCGACCAGGGTGTACCGGCCATAACGCACCACTGAAATGAACTCCGGCACCCCGCGCGCGGACGCGCTGGGACCTTTCTTTGCGGGTTCAACCGGAGTGGGTGGAGTCGGAGCGGATGCCGTCGTGCAACTGGCCAGAGCGGCTGTCATCAGCAGGCAGAGTAAGACCTTGCTGGGGTGATTTTGGCTGAATGCTGGCATCGGTCGATTCTCTGGAGCGTGGAACCGACACCATCGCCTCACAAGGCCGGTGTATCAGCAAACAATAGGATTCGCCGAGTCACCAGATTAATCATGCCTTTGGCCTCGCTCGGAAACTCTGCCTTAGGCCAAGGGGGGCAGGGGCCGAGTTAGGCCCCCGGGCGGTGAAAAAAGTGACTGACCGGTACTGGCGACCGGAAGTCGGTAGATAATGGCAAGAACGGCCTCAGCGTTCCGACGGTAGCCGGATCATGGTGGCACTGCGGTCGGCCTCGGACATGATGCTAAGGCTGATTTCACGGGTGACCACGTAGAATGAATTGAGCTGCCCGTCGATCTTCAGCGCGGCGTTGTTGGCGTACCAGGTCTCGTCGGAAACCTGGCCCCAGTCACCACGCGCATGACGTTGAAAGAACGGCATTGGATCAAGGCGACCTTCACGCATCAGGCGATCGACGCCCTTGCTGAAGATCAACGCGCCAACCGGAAACAGCAGCTTGGAGTGGTGGCGGTGGTATCTGGATGAATGTGCCATGGAAGTCTCCTTGTTGAGGACCACAGCACCCTTGGGGGGATGGGCCCCAACAGGTGGATAAACCGACAATCTCGGCCTTCAGGGTGCAACTGCCTCGACGAGTAATTGAATGGTCGTGAGACTGCGTTGCTCGTCAGTGATAACCACCAACGCTAAATCACCACTGATGGCACGGTGCTCCTTGGGCGGAGAAGGGCTGCGCGGAGCGCAGATGTGGGAGGTATCGAAGGTTCATGGTAAAGCTCCTTTGGGATAAAGAAGTCGGTCCGTGAATGCGCAGTAGCGGTTGGATGGCGGATGCATGGGGCATGGTGATGTCCTTACGAAGAAGGGACGGCACCAGCCCGTGAGGCCAGTACAGTCCCTTGGGGATTGAAGAGCGCTCTGGCAGGAGCGATGTGTGAGAATCGCTGACTCTGCCCGGAGTGGGCAAAGTCAGCGAGCGGTCAAGCTTTGAGCTGTCGCAAACCTTCGGCCAGCAACCACAATGCCCGATTGAGGCGTACGTTTTGATCGATGCCTTGCACCGGGCGTGTGCGTTGATGACGACCGTTGGCAGTCCGGCCGGACAGACCTCCTTTGACCAGATTTTCCTGTACTCGGTTAAACACCGACCACAGATCCGTGCGTTGGTCATCGAACCGGCGTGTCGCCAACACCTGGCTTTCAGTGATCGGCAGCACCTTGTCCGGGCTGTCGTACTTGAGCATCAGTGCCGAGCGCGCAAAGACCTCTGCTTCGCCATCGTCGAGCGTGATAGCTCGCATGGCTTCGTGGGAGTCCTGTACCTGGTCGAAGCCACGCAGGACTTCATAGGCGCCCTCGATGACATGTTCCGTCACGTTGCCCTTGTGAGGCACACGGACGTCACCGACGATGTTGCCGCACACCAGACCGTTTTGGCAGACAAAGCGGAACATGCCCGCCAGCATCTGATAGCTGCTCGTACCGTCGTGACTATTGAGCAAGATAATTTCATTGGCCTCTTTGCCATTGATCTGGCTCGCATGACGAAGCCGGAGCATGTGCTTGGTGAATTCACGACGGTCTTCGTGACGCACGCGGGTCTGGCACACCATGAAGGGCTCGAACCCTTCATCGCGTAGTTTCGCCAGTACAGCGCAGGTCGGTATGTAGCTGTACCGCTCGGAACGGCTTTCATGCGGGTTTTCCGCGAAGATGGAAGGGGCGACTGCGCGGATCTGGTCATCGGACAGCGGATGATCAGCACGTAGCACGGGGGAGCGTGATGCAAAACGAGAGGCAAGTTGCATGACAAACTCCTTGAAAATTGAGCAGCCGACAACGACTGGCTAGGAGCCAGGCGAGCACGAGTGCATAGGACAAAAAGCCCCGCGATGCAGGGGCTGGACGAAACTTGGCAGGAAGAAGCCCATCTGCATGTCGGTCGTACCGATGCGGATGGATACGCCAATGGCGTAATAACCCAATAGGCAATGAAGGAAGGCCGGGGCTTATGTTGGCCCGATATCAACCGCACGAGGGTTGAATCGAAGGACCACCCCGGCGTTACGGATCAGAACGACTCGGCCAGTGCCGGTGTTTGTGCATCGGTGGCTTCGTCGACAGGTTCTGCAACAGACTCGGAGGTTTCCGAAGCGGGTGCTTCCTGGCTGACAGGCGATTCGGAAGCCGCAGGGGCTTGCGATTCGCTTTCATCGGCCTTGGTCGATTTCGGCTCGGCCTTGTAAACCAAAGCACTGTCGACCTTGATCCAACTGATGAACAGCAGACGGGCCTTGAGGCTCACGCCCTGTTCGCCTGCACGTTTACCTTTGGTGTAGGTGAACGTATCAGCCCACAGGTCGCTGAGTCGGAACCCGATCATCACTTTCTTCTCCGCCTCGACGGCCTTGATGCAGCGACGAACCAGGTGTTGTGCTTCCGAGCCCGATACGCGCGTATCAAAACGCACGTACGAGACGTCGTCGCTCGGACCATTGAGCGCTGCGATATCGCAGGCCAGGAACGGATCACCTTTCTTTGGCTTCACTTCGCGAACGCGATTGAGATAACCGAGGCCGGTGATGTGAAGATCGAAAAAGGTTTTTTCGGATGAAGTGGTCATGGTGAATCTCCAGACTTGCAGGACAAGAGTGCGGAGACACACCGACCCGGACGGGAGGTGTGTAACCCCCGCGTGGGTTGATGGATCCTGGGATCCGGTACAACTAGACTGGCATCACCATCGAAGACTCGATGGGCGTTCGCATCTGGGATGCCGAGTGCGAACTGGATTGATCAACGCGGACGGAACCGCGCCGTAGTCTTGAAGATCGTGACCACCTGGGCATGTTGCTGACAACGTCAGCGGAACATGGCTGTAACGTGGCACCCGTGGGATGTGCCCGCTACCGGAAATCGGTACTGGCGCGCATCCCCATTGTTCAGTCACCACAAAAACAGGCGATGGACGCTTCGTCGGAATCGAACATGTCGCGCTGGTGGGCGGCGAATCGGGCCAGGTCGGCATAGGTCGGGCCATCGTTGCGAAAGCGGGCGCCGCTGTGTTTGCTGGCAAGACTCAAAGACTCCATACGTATCCACCAGACGGCGGACCCCGGTTTGGCCTTGAACAGTGCCAGCCGCTGTCCCTGTGGCTTGAGAAGCACAGGTCGCAGTTGCCTTCGAGCGTGCGGCCGTTCACGGTCAGCAATTCCAGATCGAAGGGCTGGGCCTACCAGAAGGCGGTCACCTCGCGCATGCTCACGCCAGCCTCGGCCAACGGCATGCACATCGTCTCTCTGCTGGACTCTGTGGAATGACCGCGCGTCCTGATCTTCGCCACGCGGCGCTGCTCGTCAGCCCGGATGCCGATGAACTGATCCCAATCGGTCCAACCCAAACTGCTTACGAACTTGTGCATTGCACGGATTTTCAGGGAGGTGGTGCAACCCCGAGCTACCGGGTTGGGCAGGTGCTGGCGCTTGCGGATTAGCGCCTCGAAGGGTTCGCCTTGTCGGCTGGCGTTTGCGAAATTGACCACCGCGAAGCCGGGCAACGCATCGCGATATTCGAGCCATTGGATCGGCACCTGCCACCGTACGCTGCACTCGCGTACGAAACGCAGCGTGGCCTCCACTTCCTTGCCGGTGTTGGCGAAGCAGACTACGGTATCCGCAGGCAGGCCCGCATTGGCTTGCAGCACTCGCCACAGCATGTAGGCGCTGGTGCGACCGCCGCTGAAACTGATACAGGTGGGTTGGTCAATCTTGAATGGGTCGCGCATGTGAGCTGTCTCCAGGCTGGTGTGCCGACAGGCACCGACGGCAGAGGGAACTCCTTGTGAAAGGAACGAGAGACAGGCATGCGGTCACATGGCCGTTGTTCAGAAAAAGGCCCCCGGATGGAGCAATGCTGTTCACTTAAGCGGAGCAGCGTTGCGATCCACTGGATATCGGGCTTTAGACATCTTCACTGCCCTGGGTCTCGACGGCCTGGGGCATTTTTTTATGAACAGCGTGCCGATGCTGCCGCGCAGCTCCTTCAATCTTCGTGGTGTGTGCGAGGGCGACAACGCCGCTGCCATAACAACCAAGTGGCTGGCAATAAACTGGCAGGCAAATTTGAAACTGATCTCGCAAGGCGCCCGCTGGTGGGCCACGGCGGCCTGACTGGCTTCTCTACGCACGACGTTGTAACCGAGTAGCAACCCCCACAACTCCTGATACACCAAGTCCACGGTTTTGCTTCGAAGCGTCAAGGCGTTGTCCTGCATTGAACTTTTGATATCCCTGAACCCCAGTTCAATTTCCCAGCGTTCGTGGTACAGCGTAGCCAGTTTGGGTCCAAACCGCATCAGCGCCAACAATTTGTAGTCGGAACGATATTGCGACTGCGAATTTCGACATTTAATCGTTAGCTTGCTATCATTATTGCATCTAGCCCTGTCGAGTGCTTGAGGAATTAGAAGCCTTGAAGGCCAGGAACCGACAGAGTTTTGCTTTATCAGACAAACGCTCAACTGGACGATAGCCTCGGAGCAGAGGGGGAGATCAGAGGCTCACGCTACAATTTTAGATCCCGCTTTTCCCCATTCTGTATGTGCAGAGGACCATCTAACTCGCCACATGACATCCCATCTACTAGGAATCTGCTATGTTCATGACAGGTACAGGCTTCATCCATCGACTGGCTCAAATGAGCCTCATTGCTGGGACGGCGCTGATGCCCGTGGCGGCTCAAGCCGCTGATGACGATCCATGGGAAGACGCCAATCGCGTTATCTACCGCTTCAACGACACCCTCGACACCTACACACTGAAGCCCTTGGCGAAGGGGTATCAATTCATCACGCCGCAGTTTCTGGAAGACGGCATCCATAACATGTTCAGGAATATCGGCGATATCGGTAACTTTACCAACGATGTCTTGCAGGGCAAAGCGCACGCCGCTGGCGTCGACACGGCGCGCTTGTTGTTGAACACCACGCTTGGTGTGGCGGGCTTCTTCGACGTCGGTACCCAGATGGGCCTGCAGCGCAATGATGAAGATTTCGGCTTGACCCTTGGCCACTGGGGGCTACCGACCGGTCCGTACGTGATGCTGCCGTTGCTGGGGCCGAGCACGGTACGCGATGGCATCGCCAAATACCCGGACACCTACACGACGCCGTACCGCTACATGAACGATATCCCGGCACGTAACACCCTCTTCGCGGTCGAGATGGTCGACACCCGCGCCAGCTTCCTGTCGAGCGAGAAGGTGATCACCGGCGATAAATACACCTTCATCCGCAACGCCTTCTTGCAGAGCCGCGAGTTTAAGGTCAAGAACGGTAAGGTAGAAGACGACTTCTAGGAGCCTGTCGGACTTGACCACGGCAAGAGGGAGACTGCAGATCCGGGAGCAAGGCATTTTCTGACGAGGCGCGGAGTTGATTGGCGCGATACTGGAGCGGCGTGTTTGCGCGCCTGAGCCTCTGGGGGGCTGCCATCAGGGCGCACTTTTCTACCGATTATACCGTGCGCAGCACATGCAAGCGTTTGATGTTCCGGCCATGGTCACCAAACTCCATTCGCCTTGGGCTTTGGCCAGCCCGCGCATACTCATCTGCCGCCAACCCATTACCCGCTTGATGATGCCAAACACTGGCTCGACCGTTTGCTTGCGCAGCTTGTACAACGATCGGCCATCTTGCGTGCTCAGGCGATGGGCCATTTGTTCGACCGGGTCACTCGTCTGCGGTGGCGGCAAGTTGGTTGCGAAACGTTCCAACACGGGTGTGTGATGCGACTCGCGCTTGAGCGCTAGCAGCGGTTCGATCTCGGCTTCGTTGCAGGCGTTCACGTTGGCCAGGCTGAAGAAGCCGTTGTCCGCGATCAGCGTTTGCACCTCTCCCAGTGCTGCGGGCAAGGCGCGCAATGCGCTGCAGCGTAGGAACCACTTCGCGCTTGTCATTGCAGGCCTGAGTGAAATGTTGCGTGACCACCAGCAGCGTCTCAACATCCACCCCGGCTTGAGCGTTGTAGCTCTGCTCGAAGCCACTGCTTGCGGTGGGCATGATGCGGGATTCTTGATCGGTCAGGTTGACTTGATCGCTGTCTTTAGGGCCGGCCGCGGGCGGTTCGGGATCCTTGCCTCGTGGCTTCTTACCGGCTTTGCGCTGGGCCTGACGCTTGGCTGTCTTGGCCTCAAAGTCCTGCTGCTCGACGGCGTGCCGCTCAGCCGCGCGTTGCTCGATCTTGGCCTTGGACTGGGCAATCGCACTGAGTCTATCTTCACGCCGGGCAATCTCGGCCGGCACATCCATGCCATCGGGCACGGTGGCACGGACGCTGTTCTCGGCCAGCGCCAACAACTGCTGGACTTCCTGGCGTGACTGCTCTTCGATCTTGTTGCCCTGCGCCCAGGACAAGGCCCTATGTGTACTGGCGTTGGCATCGATCTTGGTACCGTCCAGGGCAATGTGGCCAAGCTTGAGCGAGCATCATCTCGCGCGCCAGCATCAGCACCTGAACGAACAACGATTCGACCTCCGTCAGGAAGCGTCGGCGGAAAGTGACCAGGGTGTCGTGATCAGGGTGGGTATTGGCCGTCACGTAGCGAAACGCCACCGAGTCGTAGGTCGCTCGTTCGATCTTCCGGCTGGAGTGCACGCCATTGGCGTAGCTGTAGATCAGCAGGCCCAGTAGCACCGCGGGGTGGTGCGCGGCCGAACCTCGGCCGGCGTATTGGCGGATCAGTTCGCTCAGATCGAGTTGCTCAATGACTTCGACCACGAAGCGCGCCAAGTGATCATTCGGCAACCATTCATCCACCGAGGGTGGCAGCAGGTAAGCAGTGTCTCGGTCAGCGGGGATGAAGCGACTCATCGAACGGTCTCCCGGTTGCAGGGCAACGATTGTCGCGGATAGGGACTGGGCTGGAGATTGCCTGCCTGCCGGACTCCGCCGTTCGCGATGCCTTGGCCTGTGGACAGTTGACCGGGGTGTTGGGCAAACATGTGCAGGGCACTGGCACGTTTAGTGTGCTCTGGCCAGCCAGTCGGCATCCCATACCTAGGGTCTGTTGATGTTTCGCGCTAACCCTTTGATAAAAAAGAGCAAACTCGTATTGTTCAAGCTCTCACACCAAAACAAAGCGAGTTTGCAATGCCCCGATTACTGCTCAGTGACGAGCTCTGGTCGAAGCTGGAAAAAATTCTGCTTCAAGAGTCCATCTATAACAAGCGCGATTTACGGATGACGGTAGAAGGCATGCTCTATCGCATGCGCGTCGGTTGTCCCTGGCGAGACCTGCCCGAGGCTTTCGGGTGCTGGAACTCGATCTACAAACGGTTCAATGCCTGGTCAGCAGGAGGTAAATGGCTCAGGGTTTTCAAGGTGCTGGTGAACGAGCCAGACCTTGAGTGGGAGTTCATTGATGGCAGTTACGTCAAAGCCCATCAGCACAGCGCGGGGGCTGCCAGTGGTGAAATTGAGGCCATCGGCAAAAGCCGAGCGGGCAATACGACCAAGATCCATCTGGCGATAGATGCCTACGGATTACCCATCGAGTTTGTGATCACCGGCGGTGAGGTCAATGACTGCACTGCTGCCCCGGAGTTGATAGCCAAGCTGCCTCATGCTGAAGCGATCGTCGCGGACAAAGGCTACGACAGCTCGCGGATACGCGAGCAGATTGAGGCGAAAGGGAGCAAGGCCGTCATCCCGAGAAGGCGCAACTCCGTTAAGGGCAATGCCGACCTGGACAGAGGCTTGTATCGATACCGGCATCTGGTAGAGAACGCTTTTGCTCGACTGAAACACTATCGAGCAGTAGCGTCCCGGTACGATAAGTTGAAAAGAAACTACGAAAGTGTGGTGGCCATGGCCTGTGGGGTCCTATGGCTACCGATGTGAAACGTCAACAGACCCTAGCAAGTGGGATTGTTCTCGGAAGCACTCGTTGCCATCGATGACAGCAGATTCAAAGCATTCAAGAACCGTGACCGTAATGTCACCAGCGCCAAACGAAGCGGCGAATGGAAGAAATTGAATCGAGCATCAGCCGTTACCTGACGGCGCTCGATGCTGCCGATCGGTGAGAGCCAACAGCTTCCGAGCTCAATGGATATGACTAGAAGAAAAAATCGTCAAGCTCAGAACTCAAATGAAAGAGCTTCAGGCGGTCGAAATTCAGATCAATGAGTTGTCAGATAAATAGGTCTCACTGATCGACCCAGACGCCCGTTCCATGATGACTAGCGGCACTGGAATCGTCGGTTGCAACGTGCAGACTATCGTTGATAGTCCGTTACCAGTCCTGCCAATTGCACTTGTCGCCGCACAGCAGCAACACCATATGGTGCCCCGACAAGGCGTAGTACACCCGGTAACCCGGTCCGATGTCGATGCGCAGTCCCATACGCCATCGCGACAGAACCTGTGGTCACCCCACCGACACCTTGGCCGGGGTGTCGCGCAATCGCTGTAGCCAGTCCAGGTACAGATCCCGATGGTCGCTAACCATCAGGTTTAGTCGACACCAGGTCGATTGCTTATCGGGCAACAGTGTTGATGTGCCTGATAACGGCAAATAAAAAAACGTATTGAAAACAGACGGACGAGCCCATTGCCTGGGGCTCGTCACTTTCAACCGTTTAGTTTTTGACTAAATGACTCTCCGGAACGGGCTGTTCCCAGCCACCGCCCAAGGCTTTATACAACTGCACTTGGCTATCGAGTTGCAACAGTCGATCGCTGAGCAGTTTTTGCCGAGAGGACAACAGCTGACGCTGCGCATCCAGCAGTGTCAGGTAGTTATCCACCCCTTCGTCATAGCGCTGCTGCGCCATGTCGAAGTATTCCCGGGTGGCTTGCACCAGGTCGCTCTGGGCTTGCAGCTGTTCGCTGTAAGTACCTTTTGCGGCCAGGCCATCGGCGACTTCCTGGAAGGCGGTCTGAATGCTTTTCTCGTACTGCGCTACACCGATGTCCTTCTGGATAGTGGCGTAGTCCAGATTGGCCCGCAGACGTCCGCCGTTGAAAATCGGGACGTTGATCTGCGGGACAAAGCTCCAGCTACCTTGACCACCTTTGAGCAAGTCTCCCAACTGGCTGCTCGCCGAACCTGCAGTCGCGGTCAAGCTGATGCTCGGGAAAAACGCAGCCCGTGCGGCACCAATATTGGCATTGGCCGCCAACAGGCGATGCTCGGCTTCCTGAATATCCGGACGCTTTTGCAGCAGGTCAGAAGGCAGGCCAGCGGGAATATCCCTCAACAAGTCCGCGTTAAGCGCCAAGCTATTGACCTGATCGCTCGGAATATTTGCGCCCAGCAGCAGCTGCAAGGCGTTGGCATCCTGAGCGACCTGGCGGGTGTAGAGGATCTTCTGCGCTCGCGCACTGTCGACCAGGGTTCGTGCCTGACGCACATCCAGCGCCGAAGAGGTTCCCTCGCGCTGGGACGATTCAATCATCCTCAGGCTCTTGGTGTAACTTTCCAGCGTATTCGCCGTGACCTTAAGCAGCTCCTGATCGGTCTGCCAGGTCAGATAGGCGCTGGCTACATCAGCAATCAAACCGATACGAATGCTGTTTTGTGCCTGCTCTGTGGCCAAGTAGGTTTCCAACGCCGCGCTGGTCAAGCTGCGCACGCGTCCGAAAACATCCAGCTCATAAGAACTGATGCCGACGTCCAGACCATACTGACTCTGAATTCCGGACTTGCCGGTGGTCGCTAAATCGGCCGGCAGCCGCTGGCGGCTACCACTGGCATTCGCATCAATACTGGGAAACAACTCCGAACGCTGGATGCGGTACTGCGCCCGGTACGCTTGCACGTTCAAAGCGGCCACCCGTAGATCGCGGTTGTTTTCCAGGGCCAGGCCAATCAACTGTTGCATTTTGGGATCACGGAAGAAGTCCTTCCAGAGCAACGATGTTGCTGCGGTATCTGTTTGTGCGCCATACGCCGGGCCTTGCGGCCAGGCGCTGTCAATCGGCGCCTGAGGCTGGTTGAACTCTGGAATCATTGAGCAGCCAGGTAGACCCAGACCCAAGGCTACGGCCAGCGTGAGATGGTTAAGCTTCATGCCTCTTCTCCTGCCTGCACGGGGGCAGCTTTTTCTTTCTTGGTGAACAGGCCCGTCACAACTACATAGAACAAAGGCACGAAGAAGATCGCCAGGAACGTCGCAGCCAAGGTGCCACCGACCACCCCGGTACCGATGGAGTGCTGGCTCCCACTGCTAGGGCCGACAGCTATTGCCAGCGGCAGCACACCCATGACGAACGCGATGGAGGTCATGATGATCGGACGCAAGCGCAAACGGGCGGCTTCGGCGGCGGCCTGAACCAAGGTTCGGCCTTGATGTTGATACAGATCCTTGGCGAACTCGACGATGAGAATGGCGTTTTTCGCCGCCAGGCCCATGGTGGTCAACATCCCCACCTGGAAAAACACGTCGTTGGAAAGCCCTCGCAGCAACGTCGCGATAACCGCACCCAAGATCCCCAGCGGAACGACCAGCATGACAGCGACCGGAATGGACCAACTTTCATACAGCGCAGCCAGGCACAGGAAGACCATCATCAGCGACAGGATGTACAGCGCAGCCCCTTGCGAGCCTGCTTGTTTTTCCTCGTAGGACAAGCCAGTCACAGCCATACCGATACCGCTGGGCAGTTGTGCCGTAATGCGCTCCACTGCGGCCATGGCATCGCCCGTACTGTAACCAGGAGCAGGTGTACCCAATAGCTCAATGGCGGGAATGCCGTTGTAGCGCTCCAGTTTGGGTGAGCCGAAGACCCACTTGCCTGTGGCAAAAGCCGAGAACGGCACCATGTCGCCAGTAGCATTACGTACATACCATTTATCAAAATCTTCAGGCGAGATCCGTGAATCCTGATTGCCCTGCACGTACACTTTCTTGACCCGCCCTTGGTCAATAAAGTCATTAATATAGGCCGAGCCCCACGCCACCGACATGGTCTGATTGATGTCAGCGATGGACACCCGCAAGGCACGCGCCTTCTCATCATTGATACTGACTTGGTATTGCGCTTCGTCATTCAAGCCGTTCGGGCGTGTCAGCGCTAACACCGGCTCTTGGGCTGCCAGCTCCAGGAACTGATCGCGGGCCGCAACCAAACCATCATGGCCAACACCCGCGGTATCCTGAAGAAAAATATCGAAACCGGTGGCATTGCCCATTTCCAGAATGGCAGGCGGCACAATCGCGATGACGTTCGCATCCTTGATCGTGGCGAATTTGGCGTTAAGCCGCTCGGCCACTTTAAACACCGCACTCTGCGCCGACTCACGGTCTTCAAAGGATTTGAACATGACGAAAGCTATTGCGGAGTTCTGGCCGCGCCCCGCAAAGTTGAAGCCGTTAACCGTAAAGGTTATGGCGACGCTGTCACTTTCCCCCTCGTGGATGAAGTCCCGTACTTGTGTCAGTACCGCCTCGGTGCGCTCAGCACTGGCATTTTGGGGCAGCTGCACCTGTACAAACATGACGCCCTGATCTTCGTCCGGCAGAAACGCCGTCGGAATCCGCACAAACAGCACCGCCACGACAGCGATTAGAGCCAGATAGATAAACATGAAGCGCCAACGACGGGCCAGTATGCCTTTTACGCCACGCTCATAACTCAGGGTACTTTTGTCAAAACTGCGGTTGAACCAGCCAAAGAAGCCCTTTTTCTCATGCTGACCAGGTTTGTGCGGCTTGAGCATCGTGGCGCACAGGGCCGGTGTGAAGACAAGGGCAATTAACACCGAGAAGCTCATGGCCGAAATGATGGTAATCGCGAACTGTCGGTAAATGACCCCCGCCGACCCGCTGAAAAACACCATCGGCAGAAAAACCGCGGAAATTACCAGGCCAATACCCACCAGCGCACCAGAGATCTGGTCCATTGACTTACGTGTCGCCTCCTTGGGGGACAAACCCTCCTCGACCATGAGCCGCTCGACGTTCTCCACCACTACAATGGCATCGTCCACCAGCAAGCCGATGGCCAGCACCATGGCGAACATGGTCATCACGTTGATGGTAAAACCACAAGCGAAGAGCACACCAAACGTCGCCAGCAGAACCACTGGCACAGCCATTGTCGGAATCAGCGTTGCCCGAAAATTCTGCAGAAACAGGAACATCACCAGGAACACCAGAACGATCGCTTCAATTAGCGTATACGCAACTGATTCGATCGAGGCCGCTACCACTGGTGAGGTGTCATACGGAAAATAGACCTCGACCCCTTCCGGCAGGTAAGGCTTGAGTGCTTCAACCGTCTCCTTTACCTGGGCGACTGTATCGAGCAAGTTGGCCCCGGTGGCCAGGCGTAGAGCCAAGCCCGCCGCTGGTTTGCCGTTGATCTCGCTGGAGATCGAAAAGTTTTCGCTGCCTAGAGAAACCTCGGCAACATCCATGAGCCGAACCTGCGAGCCGTCCGGGTTCACTTTGATGAGAATGTCATTAAACTCTTCGACGCTGCGCATCCGCGTCTTGCCGATGACCGTGGCATTGAGCTGAACCCCTTTACGCGTCGGTAATCCGCCAAGCATACCCGACGATACCTGGACGTTTTCTGCCGAAACAGCATCCATCACATCTTGTGGTACCAACTGGTAGCTGTTCAGTTTGCCGGGATCAAGCCAGATCCGCATGGCGTTTTGTGCCCCCAGCACCATGAAGTCACCAACACCTTTAACCCGGGATATGGGGTCCTGCATTTGGGAAACGATCAGGTTGCCCATGTCAAAGTTGGACATGCGGCCATCAGTGGACACCAGCGCCATGATCAACATGAAGTTGATCTGATATTTCACGACGCGAATACCCTGGCGCTGAACTTCTTGCGGCAGCATAGGCGTCGCCAACTGCAGCTTATTCTGCACCTGGACCTGAGCAATATCCGGGTCTGTGCCCTGATCAAACGTCACGATGATCTGCATGCTGCCGTCGGTATTGCTGTTTGACGAAATGTAACGCAGGCCATCCAATCCATTGAGTTGTTGCTCAATCACCTGCACCACCGTGTCTTGCACCGTCTGTGCAGAGGCTCCCGGGTAGGTCACGCTGATTTGTACCGCGGGCGGCGCAATGTTGGGATACTGGTTAATTGGCAGCGCAAAAATGGCTAACGCACCACCGAGCATAATTACCAAGGCAATCACCCAGGCAAAAATGGGTCGATCAATAAAAAAATGAGACATGGCAACTAAGTTCCTTAAAGGGCAGCGGCACTGAAATCAGTCACCAAATCAACATTGCTTGCTTCAGTCGGCTTTACCTGAGCCCCTGGCTTCAAGCGCTGCAAGCCCTCCGTGACGACCTTGTCGCCAGCCTCAATGCCTTTACCGACCAGCCACGCGTTACCCACGGTCCGCAGTGTTTGCAGATCGCGTAGTTCGACCGTGTTATCCGGCTTGAGCACCCACGCGGTGGCCACGCCTCGGCTGTCGCGGATGATGGCTTGCTGAGGTACCAGCTTGGCACCTTCTTTCACGCCTTCCTTAAGCTCTGCATGAACGAACATTCCGGGCAGCAGTTTGTGATCCGGGTTGGGGAACATCGCTCGCAGGGTCACTGAGCCGGTACCTTGGTCGACGCTGACCTCGGAGAATTTCAGCACCCCCGGCAGGGAATAAGCGCTGCCATCGTCGAGGCTCAAATTGACTTGAGCCTGATTCTCGCCGGCACTTTGCAGTCCGCCTGATGCCAAGGCGCGCTGCAGCCCCAAAATCCGGGTGATCGGCTGGGTCACGTCGACAAAAATCGGATCAAGTTGGGTGACGGTGGCCAACTCCGTGGCCTGCCCATTTGTGACCAACGCACCTTCAGTAACGGCAGAGCGGCCGATCCGGCCGGACACAGGCGCCAGTACGCGGGTATACCGCACGTTGATCTCGGCCATCTGAACTTCAGCCTGCGCCTGCTTCCATGTCGCATAGGCGTCGTCGTATTGCTGACGGCTGACCGCGTTGGTCTTGAGCAGTCGCTCGTAACGTTGAGCCAGTTTCTCGGCGGTCCCGAGATTGGCCCTGGCTTTGGCCAGCTCAGCTTGATAGGAAGCAGGATCTATCTGGTAAAGCTGTTGGCCCTGTTTGACCTCTGCCCCCTCTTCAAACATCCGCTTCTGTACGATTCCGCTGACTTGCGGACGCACTTGCGCTACTCGAAAGGCAGATGTACGGCCTGGGAGATCGGAGGTCAGGGTCAAGGCCTCGGCCTTGACGGTATAAACACCGACGTCGACCGCAGGATTTTCAACCGCTAGCGGCTGAGATTTACCGCATCCCGTCAACAGGACAGCAGTGAAGGGAAGGATATGTAAGGCACGCAAAGGCCATGAGCGGTTCACCGGGGATCTCTCCTAAAAGCTGAAAAAGCATGATCTGATGTATCACAATTGAGTTCAGTGTACCATAATGTGATCCGTGCGCAGCAAGCGCTTTTTCCGGTTCACTTATTCGTTAGAGTTCTTGATTCGATTAAAATCGGTCACCTGTTCCCCCGCAGTGCTGGGTGACAGATCACGTTCAACATCTCGATTCGGTGGGCTGTTTAATTGAAGAACACCGCGGGCAAGACAATAGAGAGAGAAATAATGAGCAGGGATTCAACCTTGGAAAATAAACACAACGGCATTCTGGTGATCGCCAAGGCTGCGGCAGTGATGCGGGCGCTAGGTGACAATCCAAAAGGACTTAGTCTTGCGGCGATAGCCCATATTGTTGAATTACCCCGCTCTACCGTTCAGAGGATCATCGCTGCGCTGGAAGCCGAGTATCTGGTCGAGTCTCTGGGTGCGCGAGGAGGCTTTCGCTTAGGACCTGCGCTTGGGCAACTTATCAATAAAACGCAGTCGGACATCATCTCGGTGGTCCGTCCCTTTATCTGCGAACTTTCGCTGCTTGTGGGAGAGTCGGTCACCCTGGGGTCATTGATAGGTGACAAAATCTATATCGTCGAACGGATTGTTTCCGAACGGGAACTAAGAATCGTCTTTCCAATTGGCATCCAGCCGCCGTCATATGCGACCTCAAGTGGCAAGGTGCTTCTCGCCGGCCTTAACTCTGAAGCCGTTATAGCGCTGCTTCCCGAGTCACTACCCAAACTGACGCCCATGACCCTGGATAAAACCGCATTGCTTACGCAATTGGACGAAATTCGCGTTCGCAGTGTTGCTCACGATCAAGAGGAGTACATCGAAGGCATCTGTTCAGTGGCTGTATCGATCAATACGTATCTGGGTAACTATGCAATTGCCGTCGTTGCTCCGGCTTCTCGCACCGCTGCGCGAGCCGAGCAATTTGAAGCGGCCCTTGTAGAATGTAAGGAAAGAATAGAACGAATGATTGGTTCTTCTAACTTGCCGAAAAGGGAGAGCTTAAATGGCTAGAAAAACGGCGGAGGGGCGGTCTCAAGGAGCAAGTGCAACAGTCAGTTAATTTTCTGAGCTTGCTAAGCGAAACAATCCCGCTTCCAAAAC
>NZ_WIWK01000086.1:0-26271 GCF_009600165.1 Pseudomonas sp. FSL R10-0399 | reverse complement strand
CACTTGCGATGCAGCATGAGCGCCAAAGGCAACTGCTACGACAATGCCTGTGCAGAGAGCTTCTTCCACAGCCTGAAGGTCGAGTGCATCCACGGCGAGCGCTTCACGAGCCGCGCCCAGATGCGTGAAACCGTGTTTGAATACGTCGAAACCGATTACAACCGCCAGCGGCGACACAGCACGCTGGGGCACATCAGCCCAGAGGCCTTCGAGGCCAGGATGTGTGCTTAAACCCGTGTCCACGGCTGCTGGGCAAGATCAGAGCTTCCTGGAGCTGCTCAGCCCCCTTTTTTGCTAGCCTGCATCGATGCCTCTTCAGCGCAAGGTGAGTCTCCCGTTTAAAGGCCAGTCATGGAGTTCTAACTGCCGGGCTTCGAAGGCTTGAAATCGTTTAGGAACTCACCGAACGCAGCTTTGAATTCAGTCACGAATTCGTTAGTGATAGTGGAAGCCTTTATGTGAGTGGGAAGGATAATACTCCAGTTGATAGAAATTGCGGGCTGTAGAGATCTGATTACAAGCGATGAGGAATATCTGTCGGCCGTGAATGGATCGACAATCGAAATTCCAAAGCCAGCTGAGACCATGCCGCAAGCTATCATCGATAAAGGCGTTTCTGCCTTTATACGTCGGATGATGCCACGATCTCTCATTATACTATCCACCATCACATGCATAACTGATGGCTTGATGAGTGAAATGAAATCCTCAGAGTCGAAGTCTTCTGGAGTTAGGTAATCCCGTTCGGCCAATCTATGGTTTATTGGTAAAACAGCAACCATTTCGCATGGAGGTAAGTCCTCCACTTTCACACCAGGCATTTGGGTGTTCTCTACAATGCCAAGGTCGCACTGGCCGCTATTGACCCAATCAAGTACAAAGTGTGAGTTCATTCCATGTAGAGACATGTTGAGGTTTGGGCGCGAACCCAGAAAACGTGCAGCGAAGGAAGGTAAGAAGCCATTTGCCAACCCTGGCAATGCGGCTACACGTAACGAACCTCCACGCCTTTCACGTAAATCACGTGCAAGGTCGAGTATGCGTTCAAGGCCTTGGAAGGATCTGTCGACCTCACGGTAGAGGGCCATGGCATCGCCTGTGGCAATGAGGCGCCCACCAGTACGCTCGAATAGGTTTAGTCGGGTCTCATGCTCAAGATCCCTAATAAGTCGGCTGATAGCAGGCTGGGTGATCCCCATAATCCCTGCCGCCGTGGACATGGATCCTCCAATGATGATTGCCCGGAACGCCTCAATTTGTCGATGCTTGAGCATGAATCTCTCCGTAAAGGCCATAATGTTTCGTTATAGAGTATGCGCGATAATGCATTTGACGGGCATCATCACACCGCATTTATTATAGGGCAAGGACGACAGAGACGTGTCATGGAGAGGTCTGCTAGCAGGCCAGGCGGTTTTACGGAAGATTTAGGAACGTGGTAAATACGAAAAACTAAAACAATTCCAATATCGGAATATTGAGGAAATCTATAATGCTAAAGAAAGTGGTCAACCTCGCCTTGCTCCTTGCAGTTGCTTCAACAGCAGTTTCCGCTGAAGAGCTGACTGGTACCCTGAAGAAAATTAAAGATACTGGTGTGGTTACGATTGGGTTCCGTGATTCATCGTTGCCGTTTTCGTATCTTGATGAGAACCAAAAGCCGGTTGGATATGCAGTCGACATTTGCCTCAAGGTCGTTGACGAACTGAAGGAAAAGCTGCAGGTTCCAAGCCTGCAGACGAAATTCAATCCTGTTACTTCAGCATCTCGAATTCCTTTGATCGCAAATGGCACTGTTGATATGGAATGCGGGTCAACCTTCAATACGGTCGAGCGCCAAAATCAGGTCGCGTTTGCAAATACGTATTTCTTAACTGCAAATAGGTTTGTATCAAAAAAATCTAGCAATCTAAATACAATTGCGGATCTGGCTGGTCAAACCGTCGTATCTACATCGGGGACTGCAAATATTCAAGAGCTGAGTATGACGAACGTCGCACGAAAGCTCGGTATCAAAATTGTTGCCGCGAATGATCATGCTGAAGCCTTTTTGATGCTCGATACTGGCCGTGCTTCAGCGTTTGTAATGGATGATATCCTGTTGGCATCGCTCGTGGCGGGTTCACGAAACCCATCGGACTACTCCATTTCCTCTGAAGCATTTTCAGCTCCTCAACCTTACGCAATCATGATCCGTCGAGGCGATCAGCAGTTTAAGGGCTTTGTGAACGAAGCCACAGCAAAGCTTTACCAAAGCACACAGATGCAAGAAATTTATAATAAATGGTTTAACCAACCTATACCCCCGCGTGGATTGAATTTGGGCGTACAGCTTAGCCCGGCACTTGCAAAAGCGTTCAAGACACCTTCCGATTCTGCCGATACGGCATCCTACCTGCCATAACACTGATTGGTCATGACTGAATAGTCATTAAAACTGTCCTTAAAGGAGGATTAGTTTATGAACTACATGTGGAATTGGTCTGTATTTCTTCAAGAGTCGCTAGATGGGTCGGGGACGTATCTCAATCTGCTTCTGATGGGGCTTCGGGTTACGATTACTACGGCTCTCTCCGCCTGGTTCCTCGCGCTTGTGTTAGGCTTGGTGGTCGGAGTTCTAAGGACATTACCATCTAAAGTAGGGCAAACCTTCGCAAGTGGCTATGTGGAACTGTTCCGAAATATCCCTTTCTTGGTGCAAATATTCCTCTGGTATTTTGTCCTTCCAGAGCTAGTGCCACAAGAGATGGGACTCTGGTTGAAAAGCCTTCCTGATGCTCCATTCTGGACGACCGTGTTTGCTCTAGGCTTCTATATGTCAGCTCGTGTAGCTGAGCAACTGCGCGCGGGCTTAGGGTCTCTGCCACGAGGTCAGAAGTTTGCAGGTACTGCGATAGGGCTAACAACCGCACAGGTTTATCGGTATGTCTTGTTACCGATGGCATTTCGAATCATATTGCCGCCGCTAACCTCTGAATTTTTGAATACCGTTAAAAATACTTCCGTTGCCCTGACGATTGGATTGTTGGAGCTCACCGCAAGAACCCGCGCGATGCAGGAATTTACTTTCCAGGTATTCGAAGCTTTCACATTGGCTACTGTTTTGTACTTAATCACAAACATCCTGGTTGCATTTGGGATGCGCGCGATTGAAAGAAAGTTGGCCATGCCAGGTTTTAGAGCGGGGAGGTGATCATGTTTCACAACTTTGATTTCGATGTCATCGCTCGCTCTCTGTCGTACCTGTTCTTGGAGGGCATGCAATTCACGTTGTTGCTGACCGTGCTGGCGACCGTTGGTGGCTTGGCTCTGGGTACGCTGCTTGCGCTAATGCGCTTGAGCTCCCACAGCACTTTGTCGGCCGCCGCTGGAGCGTACGTTAACCTGATGCGCTCACTTCCGCTGATATTGGTCATTTTCTGGTTCTACTTTCTTGTCCCATATCTAGGCGCATGGTTGATAGGCTCATCACAACCAATTGCAGTCGGTGCGTTTGCATCTGCTTTAATTACGTTCACGCTATTTGAGGCCGCCTATTTTTCGGAAATCATGAGGGCGGGAATACAGTCTGTATCACATGGACAGACAGCAGCTGGCTATGCAGTGGGACTGAATTACACGCAAGTAATGACAAATGTTGTACTGCCTCAGGCGCTTAGGAATATGGTTCCATTGATCCTAACTCAGACGATTGTTCTTTTTCAGGACACATCGCTTGTGTACGTGATCTCTTTAACCGATTTTCTCGGCGCGGCATCTAAGGTTGCGCAGCGCGACGTTCGCTTGGTGGAGATGTATGTCTTCGCTGCAGTTGTATATTTCCTCATCTCTTACGTGGCCTCACGCTTGGTCAAGCGTCTGGAAGCTCGCACAGCGATTATACGGTGATAAAAATGCCAGCTACCTCTAAACTCCAAGTTGTAAACGAAGTGTCGCAGCAGTCAGTTGGCCCGGCCATGATTCAAATTAATGGGGTCAGTAAATGGTACGGCCCGAGCTTCAAAGTGCTAACCGACTGTACAACCAGCGTCCGTAAGGGAGAAGTCGTGGTCGTTTGTGGGCCATCTGGATCTGGCAAGTCGACGCTTATCAAATGTGTTAATGCGTTAGAGCCAGTACAAGCAGGGTCTATAATCCTGGATGGGATACAGGTTACTGATAAAAAAACTAACCTGGCAAAGCTGCGTTCGCGGGTGGGAATGGTCTTCCAACACTTTGAACTTTTTCCGCATCTTCGTATTTCAGAGAACCTCTGCTTGGGGCAAGTGAAAGTGCTCGGTAGATCCCGTGATGAGGCGATGGATAAAGCTTTGAAGCTTCTTGAACGCGTGGGATTAAAAGACCATGCGAATAAGTTCCCTGGTCAGCTATCGGGTGGACAGCAGCAGCGAGTGGCGATCGCCCGGGCGTTGGTCATGGATCCGATATGTATGTTGTTTGACGAGCCTACGTCCGCTCTTGATCCTGAGATGATCAACGAAGTGTTAGATGTGATGGTCGAACTCGCCCAAGAGGGCATGACGATGATGGTTGTTACCCATGAAATGGGGTTCGCTCGGAAAGTCGCGGATCGAGTTATATTCATGGATAAAGGCCAAATTGTGGAAGATGCGAAAAAGGACGAATTTTTCGGTACACCTCGGAGCGAGCGTGCGCAACTCTTCTTGTCGAAGATTCTGTCGCACTAATCCAAGTTGGCTAAGCATGAGTTTCAGGGCCGCCTTCTATAGAAGGCGGATCCACTTCGCTCAATTTTCTTATAGAAAAATGATCTTAAATGTAAGGCTGTCAGTGGAGAGCTGTTCTATAGCCGTCTAGGCAAGCCCTAGTACACAGGGTGATGACTTCAATTTGCTACCGGGCATAACATCTTGTAATCGCACGGCTGCTTATTGGCATTTGACTGCCGTGCGAAGATGTCCAAATATTATGTCCATGCACTAAACGCTGTAGCGGTACGGGGTCAGTTTGAATTGTAAATTCGGCACCTGCGTGTGAAAACTATTACATCAACAGGTGCTCTCAATAAAAGTTGGATTAGCGATTATGATTACGCGTCGTGATAAAGCACCGATTATGCATCGCTCGGTTGAGTTCAATGGTGTTGTTTACCTGGGCGGGGTGATTGCGGATGCCACAGATGGTCTCGACATGCGAGAGCAAATGCTGCAGGTGTGTAGCAAGCTGGATAAATTGCTGTCAGTTGCAGGCAGCGACAAAACCCGACTGTTGTCGGCGAATCTGTTCATTACTGATATGAATAATAAAGCTGAAATGAACGAGGTGTGGACGTCTTGGCTGAGTTCTGATTGCTTGCCGGCACGGGCTACTATCGGCGTGTCGGATTTGGGCTCCAATGTTCTCGTTGAAGTGGTAGTAACTGCAGCCAAGTACTAATAAGGATTTTTAATAATTTCTAGCGGCATGGTTTCGCACTGCCGTCGTGAGAGCGAATTATGAGTTCGAGCGATAAACATGTTGGAGTCATAGGCGCGGGAGTCGTTGGCGTATGTACAGCGTTGATGCTTCAGCGTCGTGGATTCAAAGTTACGATCATAGATCCTAACCCTCCTGGCGAAGGAGCATCGTTTGGCAACGCAGGGTGTTTCAACGGATCATCCGTTGTACCAATGTCTATGCCAGGGATGATCAAAAACGTCCCAAGCTGGTTGCTGGATCCAATGGGGCCGCTTGCCGTTCGGTTTAATTACCTGCCTAACATAACGCCTTGGCTAGTCCGATTTCTGCTAGCAGGAAAACGTGCCAAGGTTTGGGAGCAGGCACAAGCACTCCGAAGCCTCATTGGCTCGACTGTGCCTCTGATCAAGTCATTGGCGGAGGAGGCCGGTGCTGAGCACCTCTTGCGACATGAGGGGCACCTGTATGTGTATCGTTCGGATTCAGCGCTTGCCAAAGATCGCGGTGGGTGGGAGCTCCGAAATGCCAATGGAGTCTCCACCCAGTTGCTGAATGCTGACGAACTGTATGAGTTCGATCCCAATATCTCTCGCGCCTACACCAAAGGGCTGTTGATCGCTGAAAACTCGCATACGACCAATCCTCACGAACTGGTGAACGCGATTTTCCGAAAGGTACTGGAAAATGGTGGGAGGTTCGTGTCCGCGCGGGCAACAGGCTTCATCGTTAATGACGCTACGTTGAGTGGCGTCGAAACTACCTCAGGTACTGTATCCGTTGACGCTGCAGTTGTGGCAGCCGGCGCCTATTCGAAGCCGCTCGCTGAGGCCTTGGGAGACAACATCCCCCTTGATACCGAGCGTGGATATCACATTCTGATTCGTGATCCCCACGTAGTACCTCGAATTCCGACTACGGATGCTGAGGGTAAATTCATCGCTACGCCGATGGATACGGGTCTCCGAATCGGCGGAACTGTTGAATTTGCAGGTCTTCAAGCTCCTCCAAACTGGAAGCGAGCAGACGTGCTGTATACACATGCGCGAAATCTTTTCCCTGGCCTTTCCTCGACGAGGCCAGAGAAAAATATTACGAAGTGGATGGGGTTCCGCCCTAGCATCCCCGACTCGTTACCAGTGATAGGACGTTCTCGGCGTTGCCAGCATGTGATCTATGCGTTTGGCCACGGCCATTTGGGCATGACGGGGGCTCCGATGACAGCAATGTTGGTCTCTGATCTTGTTTCAGGTGAGAAGCCAACGATTGATATTGCTCCATTTTCTCCAACCCGCTTCGCATTGTTCGGTGGAATACAGTCCCATCAGATGTATTGAAGAGACAGCCATTCGCACTCTTTTAATTTTTTGAGCTGATTTGAAAGATTGGAGACTTCTAATGAGCGATATCGAAATTGTTTCTACCAATAGCGCACCTCAACCATTGGGGCATTACAGTCAGGCGGTGAAAGGCGGTGGTTTGATTCATATCTCCGGTCAGCTTCCAATAAAAATGGGAACACAAGCCGTCAATGAGGGTACGCCCTTCGCAGAGCAGGTCGACCAGGTTTTGCAGAATTTTCTGGCAATTCTCAGCGCAGCCGGCGCTAGTCCGTCTGATGTGCTGAAAGTCACGGCTTACATAGTTGGCGTTGACCAGTGGGGAGTCTTCAACGCTGCGTTTGCTAAGGCCTTCGGGGATACTCGGCCAGCTCGCTCAGTGGTTCCAGTTCCAGAGCTACACAACGGCTTCCTCATCGAATTGGACGCCGTTGCTGTTGATCCATCCAACCAAAAATAGTCCTACTGGCGGTGGTGTAAATGATCATTCCAACAATTCAAGACATGGTTGAAGCACGGGAAAGGATCGCCCCATATATCCACAAAACTCCAGTTATTACGTCGAGCTTCATCAATGGAGTGGTGGGTGCTGAGCTTTTTTTCAAGTGCGAGAACCTGCAGAAGGCGGGAGCCTTTAAAGCTCGGGGCGCCTCTAATGCTGTATTTGGCCTTTCCGATGAGCAAGCTTCTAAAGGCGTGGCTACTCACTCCAGCGGCAATCACGGCACCTGCCTCTCTTATGCAGCAGGCCGACGCGGAATTCCCTGTACCGTGGTTATGCCCCGTACTGCGCCCCAGGCGAAAAAGGACGCAGTAAAAGGGTATGGTGGCGTTGTAGTTGAGTGTGAACCATCAACGTCATCACGCGAATCGGTCTTCGCCCAAGTCGTCTCTGAAAGCGGGGCAGAGTTTGTGCATCCTTATAACGACTGGCGGGTGATCGCTGGCCAGGCAACCTGTTCGGCGGAGCTGATTGAGCAGGTGGAAGGATTGGACTCGGTAATCGCACCAATCGGTGGCGGTGGCATGGTCTCCGGTACGTGTCTTACTCTTTCTCATCTCGCGCCACAGATCAAGATATACGCGGCTGAACCGCTGAACGCTGACGATGCGGCTCGTAGCTTTAGAGCCGGGGAAATCATTGCTGACGATGCACCTGTGACTGTTGCTGATGGTCTAAAGGTTCCGCTGAAAGATTTGACATGGCACTTTGTCCGCAATCATGTAACCGACATTCTCACCGCTACCGAAGAAGAAATCATTGATGCAATGAAACTGATTTGGAAGCGAATGAAAATTGTAGTTGAACCTAGCAGTGCTGTGCCACTTGCCGCGATTTTGAAAAACAAAGAATTATTTGCTGGTCAACGCATCGGTATCATTATCACCGGCGGTAATGTCGATCTTGATAAGCTTCCCTGGAGTTGAGGAGAAATTTAATGAGCGCCCCTGCAAATATGAATGAACTGCAAGTTGGTTACGATGTTCCCGCTTTGCCAGGAATGGATGAAAGTGAAATTCAGACGCCATGCCTGATCTTGGATTTAGATGCGCTGGAGCGCAACATCAAAAAGATGGGCGACTATGCTAAGACTCACGGAATGCGTCACCGGGCTCATGGCAAAATGCACAAGTCTGTTGATGTGCTTCGCTTGCAGATTGAGCTCGGCGGCGCTGCTGGCGTCTGCTGTCAAAAGGTTTCTGAAGCAGAGGTTTTTGCCCGCGGTGGTATTACCGATATTTTGGTAACCAATGAGGTGCGTGATCCGCTCAAAATTGATCGATTGGCCCGGTTGCCAAAATTCGGTTCTACCGTAACTGTATGCGTCGACGATATCGACAATATCGCTGACCTGTCTGCTGCTGCGAAGAAATATGGGACACAACTGGGGATCTTGGTAGAGATCGACTGTGGGGCAGGCAGGTGCGGGGTAACAACTACCAATGCAGTAGTTGAGATTGCAAAGGCTGCTGCTGCCTCTGAAAATTTGGCATTCAAAGGCATTCAAGCTTACCAGGGTGCGATGCAGCATATGGACAATTACGAGGATCGTAAGGCGAAACTCGAAAGTGCAATCGCTCAGGTAACGGAAGCGGTCGAAGCGTTGAAAGCCGAAGGCTTGGCTCCGGAATTGGTTTCTGGTGGGGGCACTGGCTCCTACTACTTTGAAAGTAACTCTGGTGTTTATAATGAACTTCAGTGTGGTAGTTACGCTTTCATGGACGCGGATTATGGGCGCATCCTAGACGTCGACGGCAAACGTATTGACCAAGGCGAATGGGAGAATGCGTTGTTCATCTTGACTAGCGTCATGTCTCACGCCAAACCACATTTGGCGGTAGTTGATGCTGGGCTTAAAGCCCAGTCGGTTGACAGTGGACTTCCCTTCGTTCACGGTCGTGATGATGTCAAGTACGTGAAGTGTAGTGATGAGCACGGAGTCGTTGAGGATCCCAAGTGTGTCCTGAAGGTGAATGAAAAGCTGAAGCTGGTTAGCGGTCACTGTGACCCAACATGCAACGTCCACGACTGGTATGTAGGTGTGCGGAACGGAAAAGTTGAGTCGCTCTGGCCAGTCTCTGCTCGTGGTAAAGCATATTAATATTTGTTGAGTGTGCGGAAGTCACTAACTCTGTGGGTGTGGTTGACGGTATTCATACATCGAGAATACAGTCGAATTTAAATTGCCCAATGGTGCCCACTTTGTTTGTGGGCATTTTTTATTCCGCACGGCTGATATTTCTTGTCTTTCAGGGGCTTAGAACAAGGAAAACAACAATGGTTCTGATTCGGCTCCACAGAAGTGGAGGGGTCTTTGACAGGTGAATCTTTCGCATGATTACATCAATTCGATGCCAATTCACTGGCTCGGAATCAATGACCATCGGCGATTTGACTTCACGCGACATGAGAACTTCCAACCCTTCGCTGAGCCTTTTAATGCCGTCAACAGTGTGAAATGACATTCGCTCATGGCTTGCCCAGCCATGCCTCAATCCAAAGAAATGACCTACGAAGACGCCTTCAGGCAGCTGAGTTTCGCGCGCCTGTGTCGAGAGCGTCGAATCGGTATGGACGGCAGAATGGTACGGCAAGCCCTGCATGAATCAGCTTGGAAGGGGGGCAGCTCGGCCAAATACTCAAAGTCCGCCACTTTTGCGTCGAGCGCACCCAAGGTCTACTGCACGGCGGGGCAGTTCATTTTTGACGTGATCAATCACGCAACACAAGAGAGCTGAGGAGGCACGTTTGTCCATGTGTTCATAGAAAGCCGTCCAGCTCGTCATGGATTAACCGCTTTGAATGTGTGGTTCATGGAGCGCTTACGCTGCAAAGCGCGCCAGAAGGATGACGCTTATGTTTGCGGTTACAGGAGCCACCAGTGCGCCCACAGTAAATACGAAAGCTGCGATAAGCATGACCTTCTTTCTCGGCCAGTTGGCAGTTAGCGCAGTCAGGACTGGTGCTGCGAAAACTGCACCTAGCGCATAAGCCGTCACTGTAGCGCCTGCGGTTTCAACGCCGACGCTTAATTCATCAGCCATAATGCTAGTCAAGCCAATGGGCACAAACTCTGCAAGCCCAAGCGCAAAAGCGCTTATTGCAAATATGTGAATCACGAAAGGCATTGTAAAACTCCGGAAAGTTAGCACGAAGGCCCGGAGCTTGAGTTATAAATAAACAGATTAAAAATCAACATTTAGCCGCACACCCATAATTTAAATTATGGGTAATGACAAAGGTCTTCAAGCCCTATCAGCTAGCCCGTTCAGAGTCGCTCACGAAATACTCGAAATAATTACTTCCCTGAGTTTCTGAGCATCAAGCATACCAGAGTAAACTTTTTGGCCAATCGCGATACTAGGCACGGCACGGATACCAATCTGCTGAGCGTATTCGAGTTCTTTGTCGTGCCGCTGGCCACGAGCTGCGGACTCCAGGATCTCCTGCAGCGATTCTGTGGGCAACCCTACAGACGCGGCCACACCTCGGATAACAGTGAATTCCCCGATGTCGAGATTCTCCTGGAAGAAAGCTTTGAGCATAGCTTCAGCGTATTCGTTTCCTAGACCGTGCTCTTTGGCATACTGCAGTACCAACAAAGGATCACGGGTGTAGGGTTGCGGTGAAACGCTGGGTAGCTTAATGGAGATGCCCATTTTTTCCGCTGCCGGATACACGTCATATTTCCAAGCTGAGGGTAGATACTCGTCCTCTGGGCGGAGGGTAGGTGTGGGATATTCGCGGAGCTCGAAAGGCATCATTTCGATCTCCACATCAAGCCCCTCAACTGCGGCCTCCAAGCTTTTTTTACCTAACAGGCAGTAAGGGCACACGAAGTCGATCCAAACCTGGATTTTTAGTTTGGAGCCCGGGGGCTGAGCACCTTCCAACATATTCATAAAACACCTCTGTAATCACGCACCTTGCGATAGCAATTTCAGCAGGCGCTGACAAGTCCTGATTTCAGTAGAAAAAACGGCACCCATGGTGAGTGAGTGCCGCTCGGCTAGTTAGCCGATAAAAACGTTAGGCGAGTTCACTGTCCTTGATGTCAGCGACCGGGCCTAGGATAGAGGGATCGAAATCAACCAGCGATACACCACGGGCGAAACGGTTAGGGAAGTCCGGATTCGCTAACGCACCTTTACCCAACGCGATGATATCTGCGCCATCTCTGATGACATCTTCGATGTGATCTACCTGGTGCAGACTACCGTTGGTGATGATCACTTGGTTAGGGGCATAGCGGCGTGCGAGCTTGACGAAGCTGTCGCCCCCCGAGGTAAACGCAGGTTTCCAAGCCTCGAATTCGGTGACGTGAATGAAGTCGACACCAGCATCTGCCAGAGAGCCAAACACCACTTCCGCACCAGCCTCACCTTCAGCCCATTTATGGAAGAAATCGTTAACCTTGCCTTGGGAGATACGGACGCCAACCGTCGCGCTGCCAACAGCCTGGCGTACGGCCTTGTAGACTTCCAGAATCAGACGAACACGGTGCTGAATGTCGCCACCCCATTTGTCAGTGCGCTGATTGGAGAAGTCAGTCAGGAACTGATCTAGCAGGTAGCCGTTTGCCCCGTGAATCTCGATGCCATCAAAGCCTGAGATTTCCAGAGCGCGCAGAGCCGATTTCGCGAAGTCATCGATAGCGTCAGCGATATCTTCATCGGTCATTGCCTTGGGAGTTTGATACTGACCGCTCCCGTAGTAGAAGCCCATTTGCTCACCCTTGGGAGTAACAGCCGATGGGCCAGCAGTGGTTTGCGAGAAGCGGTTGCCTTGACTGAGCGCTCCGGCATGCATCAATTGAGCGAAGATTTTGCCCTCATGCTTATGAACCGCGCCGGTCACTGCACGCCAAGCCTGAGCTTGCTCAACATCAGTAATACCAGGCTGGAACAGGTAGCCTTGGGCAAACTTCTGATCGGTATAAATACCTTCGGTGATGGTTAGCCCGAAGCCACCCTTCGCAAAACGCTCGTAGTACTCAACCTGACGCTGGGAGGCGAGACCTTCTTCGCTTGCACTGATGCGGGTCATCGGCGCCACTGCGAATTTGTTCTTCAGATTTACCTGACCAATATCGAAAGGTGTTAGAATCTGTTGCGTGTTGGTAGTCATCTCAAAACCTCGTCAGCTAGTATAGAAAGCTAGGTTGCTGACGAAGGTATCGCCATTACGGGGCTAGTGAAAGCCACGCCACGCGATAAGGCGGTATAACGAAATAGGATATGAATATGCAAGTTGCTGAAGTTGAAGCCTTTGTTGCGATCGCGGCTAGCAACAGCTTGTCAGGCGCCGCCAGAAGACTAGGCGTTTTGCCAATGACCATCTCCAGGAGGCTGGCCTCTCTCGAAGAAGAACTGGCGGTGAGGCTGGTTCATCGAACCACCCGGTCTGTATCACTGACACCTGAAGGCGAACTCTACCTTCCTTATGCCCAAGCAATGCTTGACGCCAACGAAGCAGCGAGGGCAGCTATCCTTAGCTGTGCTGGGGCCGCCAGTGGGCTTCTAAAGGTAACCGCCCCCACGGTGTTTGGACAGGCTGTCATCCTTCCAATGATTCCGGAGCTCCTTGAAGAGAACCCTGCTTTACGGATAGACCTGACACTGTCAGACAGCATTGTCGACATAGTTGGCCTGGGTATCGACGTAGCCATCCGGATCGCCACACTCCGCGACTCAGCCTTGGTCGCTCGACATCTGGCGCCAAACCCTCGCGTGATCTGCGCAAGCCCATCCTATCTACAGCGTAAGGGCATTCCCGGCACACTGGAGGAATTGAGGGCGCACGACTGCATAGGCCTGCACTCAATGCCCTATTGGCCACTCATGAAAGATGGCGAAAGGTGTTCGGTTAAGGCCGATGCCGCGTTCAGCGCCAACAGTGTGGAAGCTGTGCGAAGGGCTGGAAAAGTCGGGCTCGGGATTGTGATGCTCTCCTACTGGGATGTCCGCACCGACCTGGCGGACGGGAGCCTGCAGGAGATCAAGCTGGCGGACGCTGTCCCGGAAAATTTGTCCATTACAGCGCTCCTGCCCACACGGCAGCAGGTACCTTACCGAGTCAAAGCCTTCCTCGATAAACTTAGCTTGGTACTTGCCACCCCTGAGTGATGGTGAGAAGATCCTGTCGGCTCAATCATCTGCCTGCCCTAAGAAAATCGGCCCATTTGCGAACCAGGTAGTTATGTTCATCCATCACTGAGTTCCAGACACTGATACGGTTCACGCGCTGGGCATAAGAGCCACCCTCTCGGGTTTCTCCAAGCTCGATGAGGGGTTCACCATCACTCCCAAGCAACTGTTCGCTGGCTGGCTTGCCTTCATACCAGTAATCCCACTCCGCAGCCGACAAGTGATCGCGAGCTCGCAGTGGATTGGAAATGTAGAAGCCTTGTCGAGCCATCATCGCGCCTGGCCAACCTGCCAGCCACCAGTTCAGATAGGCGTAAGCCGCATCTTTTACTGCACCATCTACAGCACGAGACAACGACAAGCCGCCGAACCAGCCCCTGTAGCCCTCTTTAGGGACTGCTTGGCGATACTGAATCCCTTCGCGATGCAGTTGCATCAACGCTGGAGACCAAACACTCTCGATGTGAACGTTGGGGCCAAGCATGAGCTTGCCTGCATCACGATCATCAGACCAGAAGGCGGCAAAATGGCCTTGGCGTTGAAGCTTGATCAGCACATCAGCAAGCTGGTCAATCTCATCCAGCCGGAGGTTGGCGATGCAGTCGAACTTGGCCAGACCCTTCGCCTGGACTGCCAACGCAGCGTCCAATGCCCCGATAGCGGCATCACTCTGCAAAGCCACATGGCCGCACCAGCTGGGATCAACAAGCCACGACCAACTTTCGTTCTCGATGGCAAACCCTGGAGGAAGAAGATCTGGTCTATAGGCAAAGCTGTCCGCGTTGTGCGTGAGCGGTAGCATGCTGATGGAGTCGGTTGGGCGATTGGCCAAGCTACGATCATGCTGAACATACAAACGGTCGCAAGGCAGACTACCGCCCGCCAGCTCATCGTCAGCGTGAAGTCTGCCCCGCTTGGCCAGATCATTGATCTCATCCCACAACGCGACTCGCCTGATATCGATGGGTTGGATAGCGCCGGCAGGCCAGACAAAATCCATGCTATGAAACCACTGATCGTAAAGGTCGTAGCTTTCGGGGTGCATCAACGCAATGCGCTGAACCGTTTGCACGTCGTGGATTTGGTATTCAACCCGGATGCCCAGCTCTTGCTCCGCTCGTAAGCGAATGGATTCCAGCAAGGTGACAGAGGTACCCAGTACTCTCAACGTGACAGGGCCGCTCATGCAGCACGCCCAAGACTATTCAAGAAGGCTTCAAACGATCTACGCAGAAGCTTGGTGTCCAGATCACGCACGATGATTACCAAACGGGATCGACGCAGTCCATCAGGCCAGCTGCTGAGGTGAACTGGCGAATGAAGGCAGTGCTGCACACCGTGAATCACGATAGGTTGCTCAGAGTCGATCACGTTCAAGATCCCCTTGACCCGCAGAATTCGTTCTCCGTGGCATCTTAACAGCATCGAAAGCCAGACCCCGAAGGCAAGCCAATCCAGAGGCTCCTCGTACTCAAGTGCACAGACTTGTGCGCCACCGTGCTGAGGTTGCTTGGTGGGTGCAAAAAGTTGCCACTTCGCGACCTCCTCGTCGGGCTCCAGGCTTTTGAGCCCTTCACCAAGAAGCTGCTCATCACCTTCCACCACTGTACTTGCCAACTCTATCGAAGCAGATGGGTTGAGGGTCTGCAGGTGTTCCAATAACTGATCAAGCATTGCTGCGCTAACCAGATCCGCCTTACTCACTAGAAGCCGATCAGCAGCTGTCACCTGGCCCAACCACTCGGGATGAATCCGCTCCTGAAGAGAGGCATGCAGCGCGTCGACAACCGTCACCATCAGACCTACGTGATACCGACCTCGCAATTGGGGATCCCGCTGCAAAGTTGCAAGAATCGGTGCAGGATCGGCAAGTCCGGTCGTTTCTAAAAGCACTCGACGGAAAGCAGGGATCTCCCCGCGACTTCGCTTGTCATGCAGATCGATGAGCGCTTGCTTGAGATCCCCACGCACGGAACAGCAGACGCACCCACTTGGCAGCAGAACCGTGTTGGGAGCGATTTCCTGCACAAGTAAATTGTCGATCCCAACCTCGCCAAATTCATTGATGAGCAGAGCCGTCTCGCCCATGTCTTCGTTGGCAAGAACTCGCTGCAACAAAGTGGTTTTCCCGCTTCCTAGAAAACCTGTCAGGACATTGATCTGAAGGCTCATGCCGGCGTCTCCAAGTGATCGAGAATTCTCGGATCAAGGGGATCAAGCTTGCGCCCTAGAATCTCCTCGGCTGTCTGCCAAAGCTGTTCCAAACCTGAGGCAACACCCTGTTTCCCCGTAGGCCCCTGAACCAGATAAGAAGCGCCCTGGACGTCACTGACTTTGAGCCTGAAGGGTGCTACCACCTGATTAATCGAGGCGATTCGACGCAAGCGCTCGCGGCGAGCGGGAAGGCTTGTGTCTATAGGATCGCTCCAGTGAACGTCCTCACCGATCAGGCCACAAAGTCCACACATAGCTCACCTCAAGGCATTACATCGCCCGAATTCGGGTTAAGGGTTTGGCCAACGAACAAGTTTCCGCCAGGCTCAGAGGCAAGCAACACCGCGATCGGGGCCACCTCTTCAACCTTGCCGAATCGGCCCAATGGCAACTCCTTAGCCTTGGCAGCCTTCCACTCCTGACTGATCCCTTCAACGAGCGGGGTTTCAATCGGCCCTGGAGCTACGCAATTCACAAGGACGTTGTCCTTGCTCACCTCCAACGCCAGAGACTTGGTGAAGCCGATCACCCCTGCTTTGGCTGCAGCATAGTGAGTCAGTTGAGCACCACCTTTGATTCCGAGCTGAGAGGCGATGTTGATGATGCGACCCCATTGTTGTTCCAGCATATGAGGTAGAGCACGCTGGCTTGCCACGAACACGCTGGTTAGATCCACTCGCAGCATCTCATCCCACATTTCCTGGGTGAGATCCACGCACGAAGCCTGAGTCAGCATACCGGCATTATTCACCAGAATATCGATGCCGCCGAGGGCGTCAACGCAGGCATCTACACCAGCTTGAGCGCCCTCCCTGCTGCCTACATCAGCAACACATTCGATCACCAAGATGCCACGGTCACGACAGTGGTTCGCAACGATAGCCAGGCGGTCGGAGTCTCGATCGCATAACACGAGCTTGGCACCTGCCTCAGCATACGCATAGGCGATCGCCGCACCGATACCGCTGCCCGCTCCGGTAATGACCGCACGTCGGTTTTGCAATGGCTTCATTCTTATTCTCCTCGCAGCCGCAAGGAGACCTTGCGGCGTTGTAATTTTTACTCAGGCCAGCGCACGGTCAGACCGCCGTCGATGATGATGCTCTGTCCAGTGATGTAACTTGACTCTCGACCGGTCAAGTAGCAAACCAGGTCAGCGACCTCGCTTGCTCGACCGACCCGACCCAGAGGAATCGCGCTGCCTGCTTTAGCCAGACCATCCGCCCCTAGCGAATTCCTGCTGTCCAGCGATTGAGGGGTTTCGATCAAGCCAGGGATGATGGTGTTGCAACGGATGCCTTTGGACGCAAACTCCACCGCAAGAGAACGGCAGAGCCCCGGAAGTCCCGCCTTGGCTGCTGCGTAATGAGAATGATCTTGCCATCCGTAGACACCACCAGCGATCGACGAAATCGCGACCATGGCTCCACCTTCAACGATGTAACGGCTCGCGCTTCGGAAGGTGCGCATCACGCCAGTAAGGTCGACATTCAGCATTTCATTCCACTGCTCATCCGACATCTGCAGCAGCGGGGCTTTACGCAAAAGCCCAGCGTTCGCGACGGCATAGTCGAGTCGACCAAACCGTTCGACAGCGGCTGCGGCAAGCGCGTCCATGGAGGCGCTATTTGTTACGTCCATCGCCATCATAAGGCACTCGCCGCCTGCCTCTTCCACGAGTCGCTGAGTTTGAGATGGATCATGTGAGTCAGCTGCCAGGTAGCCGCCCACCACGCGTACACCTTTCTTCGCGTACGCAACTGCAACCGCTTGGCCAATGCCACTGGCAGCCCCGGTGACCAACGCTACGGGTTGAGACATAGGTACATTCCTTCTTATTTGACTGAATGGGGTTCAACGTGCCGGGCTGCAAACATGATCAAGCCCGAAAGGAAGCAAGGCAGCGCCCCAAACCAGAGGGCCGCGCTATGCCATTCACCACCGGTTGACAGCACGCTGGTGATCCCCAGCCCAGCGACAATAGCGCCGATAGGGCCCATGGCATGGACGATTGCGCCCCCCGTTGCACGGATACTGGTAGGGAAGCTTTCACCCATGAAGAACAACATTGCGGAGTACGGGCCGGTAAGGAAGAAGAGGCCCAAGCTGTACAAGGCGATGACAGTGATCAGATCACTTGGCGCTTGGATCATGGCGAAGAATGCCAATCCACCACACATCCAACCGAGAGCAACAGTATTGCGACGTCCAATCCGATCGCCCAGCCAACCGTGAACGAGATAGCCAATGAAACCCACCAGGTTGGACAGGACAAGGATCCACAATGAGTTCTGGAACGACAGCTTGTGAACGCTCACGATGACTGAGGTGCCCAGAACGCTGAAGACTTGAATGGCCGACCAGTTGAGGAGAATCGCCAAGCTCAGAACCAATGTGGGTCGCAGTGCTGCGCCACGAAATGCTGCAGCAACGCCTGCTTTGGCATGCTCGTCATAGTCGACGTGGTACTCACGGGCCAGGCTGCGCGCTGCGGACTCGTCTCCCGCCTTGCGCAATTGGTTGATCCGCTGATGCACCTGGAACTGAGGGCTTTCTTTAAGTTTGCGAGCCAGGATCGCCACAATCAGCGCCGGTACCGCAGCAAAGATGAAGCAACCCTGCCAGCCAATGTGGGGCAGCAGCAGCGCAGTAAGGCCTGCGGCAATCAAAGCACCTACCGGCCAACCACTTTGCACCAGGCTGTAGACAAACCCCCGGCGCTTGATCAGCTTTGGATCGGTCGAGGCCGCATATACCTCGGTAAGGTATGTCGCGTTGACACCTTCCTCGGCATAACCCAAGCCAGCGCCTGAGCGAACCGCAATCAAAGGCCCTTTACCCATCCCGGCACATACTGCAGTGAGTGCTGAGCACAGCGCGGTACCACCGATGGTGAAGATAATTCCTCCGCGTCGACCGATCTTATCCACAAGAGGGCCTACGACGAACGCGACGACTGCGCCGCCAACCGCTACCCACGTGGCGATTTCCGCCTGTTCAGTTTCGCTCCAAGTGAAATGCCCGCCCATGACCGGCAGCAGGGTGCCAAATAAGATGAAATCGTAAACTGCAAAAACCCAAGCGAAGAAAGCAATCCAAGTCGCGTATTTGACATCTTTGGATTCCAGCTGTATGGGCTTCCATGCACCAGACTCAGTGACTGGAGTAGTCGTGGTGGCTTGCGTAGTGGTCATATCGGCACTTCTCTTGTTTTTTTCATGCACTTATAAACTTGCTAACCGAGGCGTCTTATTCAACGCTTGCGCGGTTGGCGCCGGATGAAGTCGTCAGCGATTTCGTCCATAGTGACGAATTTCACGCCTTCATGACTTTTCATGTGCTCAATAAAGCGTTCAAGCATGAGCAATACTTGAGGTCGACCAGAAACATCAGGGTGAATTGTGATGGGGAATACCGCGTAGTCATTTTCACGATAAATCCAGTCGAATTGATCACGCCACATCTCTTCCAAGTGGCGTGGATTTACAAATCCGTGGCTGTTAGGAGACTTCTTGATAAACATCATCGGAGGAAGGTCGTCCAGATACCAGTTTGCCGGAATTTCAACCAAGTCAGTCTCTTCACCCCGAACCAGCGGTTTCATCCAGGTATCAGGATGTTGGCTGTAATCAATCTTGCTCCAGCTATCCTTCACCCGAACGTAATAAGGGTGGAAGTCGTTGTGCATCAAGCTATGGTCGTACTTGATGCCCTTCTTCAGGAGCAGCTCATTAGTGACATTGCTGAACTCCCACCAAGGTGCCACGTATCCGGTAGGCCGCTTGCCAGAGAGCTTAGTGATGACTTCAATCGACTTGTCCAGGACGATCTCTTCCTGTTCAGGCGTCATCGCGATCGGGTTCTCATGGCTGTAACCATGAATCCCAATTTCATGGCCTGCCCGAACCACAGCTTTCATTTGCTCGGGAAAGGTTTCCACCGAGTGGCCAGGGATGAACCACGTTGTACGCAGGTCATATTTTTCAAAAAGCTTCAAGAGTCTTGGGGAACCAACTTCACCAGCAAAAAGACCACGGGAAATATCGTCAGGCGAATCCTCCCCACCATAGGAGCCGAGCCAACCTGCTACCGCATCGACATCAACGCCAATTGATACAAAAATTTCTTTCGCCATGATCTACACCTCTTTGTTATTCAAATAATTGCAGGAAAAAAATTGCCCGCCCTTCGGACAGCCTGCTACTTCTCGCCTCGAACATAAGGCTCGATTGCAAGGGCAGCTCGGAGCAGATCCTCATCATTTCCACTAAAACTTGAAAGAAGGAGGCTCGTGGGAAGCCCCGCTTCCCCTGTTCCACTTGGCAATGCAACGCTAGGCATGTCCAACATGCTGCCAGGCATCGTCAGCCTCAAAGTTGCCAAGTTTGTGGCAACAAAAAGGTTGGCGTCTTCTTCGAGCGGTGCCAGAAGCGGAGCTACGTGACCTACCGTCGGGGTCACCAGGAATGCGCCATCCAACTCACCCACGATCTGTGCTTTCAGTGCCTCGGCAGCTTGGTACAAGCGAACCTGCTTACTGGCTGGAAACGCTCGCGCGGCCTCAAGCCGCTTACGAACACGCGGGTCTAGCTGCTCAGCATCCGGGCTATCCAAAAGCTCTTGGTGGAGGGCGAAAGCTTCGGCCCCCCCAAGCCACCCGATCTGCTCAATGGCATCCAATGCTTTGTGAAATGCCTTGACCTTTTTTTGCTCGACCACTGCTCCTGCAGAGGCCAATCGCTCAAGCGCCGCGAGAAGGTTTGTGCTGACCTCAGGCTGAATGCGCGAATCACTGAGCAGATCGACATCTACACACAGTTTCAGCCCAGCAATGGCAAAACCCGTAGTGTCCAGCGGCATGCCATCCTGATCACCGAGCAGGAGGTTATCGAGAACGATGGCATCCCGAACGCTATTGGTAATAGGCCCCAGCGAATCAAGAGAACTCGCAAGAGGGGTGACGCCGTCAAACGAGTAACGCTTTGCACTGCTTCGGTAACCCACAAGACCATTGAAGGCAGCTGGCACTCGAATGGAGCCTGCAGTGTCAGTTGACATACCGATCGGAGCGACCCCCTGCGCAACAGCTACAGCCGAACCGGAGGACGATCCTCCTGGTGCACGTACTTCGCCGGCAAAGCGGATATTGGTTGGCGTTCCGAAGTGGGGATTGAGGCCCAGGCCCGAGTAAGCCAGTTCGCTGAGGTTGGTCTTTCCGATACTCACCATCCCCGCCCGGCTAAGTGCTGTGGCCAGTGAGCAATCACGCAATGCAGGTTGGTCGTGCAAACGCACTTTTGCACCAGCGGTCGTCACGCAGCCAGCCAGATCGTAAAGGTCTTTCCAGGCTACCGGTACGCCATCGAAAGGAGACAAGGGTTGGCCTGCCTGCCAACGTGCCTTGGCAGCAACCGCTTCGCGCAGCGCTCGCTCCTCACACATGGTGATGAATGCTGCGGGAATCTGCTCCGCCCCCCGAAGCGCTTCCTTGAGGGCCGCTACTGGGTCGGTTGTTCCATCGGCGAATCGCTGGGCCAAGGAATGGGCATCGGCAAGCATGGCACACCTCTAAAATGTACATTTCCCAAATACGTACATTTCACAAAGCATCGACCGTGCCAAGTTTTATCGGGAAATGATCAGCAAGCACGAAATGGTTCTAGAGCTGGGGGAAGATAGGTCATACATCATCGTAGGCATTCTTCTGGCTCGAAAAATGTATGTTTTAAGAAATGATTCATTTTGGGTTTTTCGGTAACAGTGCGCCCCAAAATCGTTCATAGAAGTGTTACCGGTGTTCGATCACATCTCACCTCGCTTGTGAGAAACTTACCCACCACGCTTCATGAGAACCGTTTGATGTCTGCTACACAGCCACTGGAAGACCGTCCAGCTTCACGCTACGAGACAATCCGCAATACGCTGCGCGATGCGATCCTCGGCGGGCAGACAGTTCCCGGCCTCGTGTTGGTAGAGGGGCCGTTAGCTGAGCTATTCGGCACAAGCCGCGTGCCGGTTCGTCATGCCCTCAATCTGCTCCATGAAGAAGGCCTCATCCGCCGATTCGATGGCCGGGGCTTCCTCATTGACCCGGAGGGCACCACCGAAACCCCTCTGCGAGTCCCCCTCACGCGCAAGCTCTTGGGTTTAGAGCCGCAGGAAGACCTCATCGATTATCGTCCGCTGGGTGAGCGCATTTACGATCACCTCGCTCAGGCGGTGATCCGCTTCATGGTCTTTGGCCATTACCGAATCGATGAGCAGTGCGCAGCTGAAGAGCTAAACGTCAGCCGGAACGTAGTCAGGGAAGCTTTGATGCGGCTGCGGGACAAAGGCCTGGTAGAAAAAGAGCCCTACTCGCAGTGGCTAGCAGGGCCATTGACTGCCCAGGCCGTGAAGCAAGACTACGAATTACGGATGCTGCTTGAACCTGATGCCCTGCGCCAAGGCGTCGAGCATGTGTCTCGCAGTGATCTTGAAGCGATGTTGGGCCGGGTGATTAGGGCTCAAGAAGCAGGTCGCCGTGTTCAGCGAGCAGACATAGAACAGCTTGAGCAGGATCTGCATGTGACCTGCATAGCGGGGGTGAGCAATACCCGTATGGCAGCAGTCATTCGCCAATGCCAGATCCCCATGAATGTTGGACGCGTCCTGCATGAAGCACTGCAGTCCAGCAACGACGAAGCGATGCTGGTGGAACATCGTTTGATCTTCGAAGCTCTCCTATATGGAACGGTTGAAACAGCATGTTCATGCCTGCGTGATCACTTATCCAAAGCCCGTGAGCGCACACTCCAAAGACTCAAGGTGCTCTCAGTCCTTCCAGAGCCTGAGGTACCTAGCTACCTGGAAAGACTTGCCTGACTAAGAAACCCAGTTTAACGGGGTCGGCCCCAGAGCATTAAAGAGATGGACTAATAATCAAGCTTCAACGAGTTCACTGGTTATTACAGCACCAGGCATCATCTGGGACAGTCCAGCCACCAGGTCGTCTGCAGCTGCTATCAATGCCTCGATCGGCATCTCAGGCAGACTTTCAAGGATGAACCACATTTGCTTGGCATGAGCATCCAGGCGGGTTCGAACACCTTGCCGCCAGTTCCAACGACGGCAGGTTACACCCCGGTCATCGCGCCAGATAACCTCACCAGCATCCGGCGGCTCATTTGCAAGCTCGCCACTTTTGAAGGTGTCGAACTCTTCGCTCCCATCAGCGATGGTCAACCGCGGCATGCCAACATAAGCAGCAAAGTTTTCTCCGCCCACCGGAATGGCATATTGAATGCTGATGGCGTTGTAGAGGTCTACAACCGGGTCAATGGTAGGCAGCTTACCGTCTTCTTCACCCGCTTGAGCAAAGCTTCTGCCGAACACGGAGTACGCTGTGGCTTCACACCAAATTTGCGGAAAGCATCTCCCCACGCTGCCAAGTGAGCTTCAGCCCAAGTTGCGGTACCCGCCTCGACCACCTGATACGCACGCTCCATCGCTTGAGCTGCAACATCAGGATTGACGATAGGAGCCGCCTCAACGACAACACTGATGGCCCGGAAGCCCGGTGCTATTTCAGCAACCCTAGGGTCAATTGACGGATGTACAGAAAGCATTAGAGAATCTCCCAAACTGACCAATTTAGTGCATTTTACTGACCGATGACCAAAAAAGTCAATATATCGACCGATCCGAGCGACCACGTCCAGCAGGTAAGCGAAGCCATAGCCATGCGCCTCAGAGAGGTGCGAAAGAAGCAAAAATTGTCGCTGGATGAGCTAGCACGCCGATCCGGCGTGAGCAAAGGAATGGTAGTTGAGATCGAAAACTGCAATGCCAACCCTAGCATCGCCATCCTGTGCAAGATTTCTGCTGCACTAGGGCTGTCCGTTGCGGATGTGGTGGACGTCGCCGGCACTCCAGCCGCCCGCCTCATCGAGGCAGCGGAGATCCCTACGCTCTGGAATGGGCCTGAAGGCGGAACAGCTCGCCTACTGGCAGGAACCAGTGGGCCCAATATGATTGAGCTCTGGAAATGGGAAATCAAACCTGGGGAGTTTTTCGAGTCTAGCGGCCATCCTGCCGGCACCTTCGAACTGTTTCATGTCGAACAAGGCACCTTGAGGCTGGAAATTGGCGAGACGGCACTCATCATTCAAAAGGACTGCTCAGCCATTGCGAAAACAGATGCCCCCCACCAATACATCAATGGCGGAAAGGACGATCTGATCTTCACCATGACCGTAGCTGAGCTTCATCAGTGACATCGTTTAGGTAAAAAAAGCCTCCCGGGTAGGGAGGCAGAGAGGGTTACCTACGAAGATCAGGTATTCGGGAGATTGCATGAGGTCTTCCGAATGCAGTTCAGTTGCTGAAGGTATCTTCCAGCGCTGCCGAGATATCCTTGATCAGGTCATCCGCATCTTCGAGACCAATCGAAAGGCGCAGGTGATCATACTCAAGGAAATCTTTGGGATAGTGTGTTGCCGCTGACCGAAAACTGACCCAGTGGGGATGCGGACAAAAACTTGGACTGGTTATGCCGCTAAGCCCAGGCTTTCACGATACTCAATGGGACTGAGCGCGCCGAGGGAAATCTTTATACGTTTTTCGTTGTACCAGCGAATGTATGAATCCAAGGCCTGAATGAACTGCTCGATGCTCGTTGACTGCCAGTTGCGAGGATAGAACAGTTCCGTTTTCAGTCGGCCGAAGAAACCTTCACAAGCCGCGTTGTCTGGTGAGCAGCCTTTGCGCGACATCGAACGAATCAGCTTCGCATCAGCGATGCGCGATAACCAGCCGGGCCAGCGGTAGTGAGCGCCACGATCGGAGTGAACAACAGGCCGTTTATCGTTACTGGCCACCGTTTCGATAGCTGCATCCAGCATCGTGTTCACAAGCTCGGCGTCGGGACGCGTGCCGATCGACCAACTGATTACCTTCCCATCGAAGCAGTCGATCATGGGGGACAGGTACACCTTGCCTGCCGGGATCTGGAACTCCGAGATGTCGGTCAGCCATTTCTCATTCGGAGCTAGGGCCGTGAAGTCGCGGTTGAGGAGGTTTTCCGGCGCCGGACTGATCTCCCCGAGGTAGGAACCGTATCGACGCCGTTTCGGCTTGGCGACGACTAGGCACTCCTGCTTCATCAAGCGCTGCACCACCTTCTCTGAAAGGCGCACACGCTGCCTGCTCAACGAAGCTCGCATCCGACGGTAGCCATAGCAACGATGATTGCGCTCGAATATGTCCGCCATGGCACGACGCACTTCGGTGTACTTTTCCGCGACCTGCATTCGGGCTCGATGATAGAAATAGGAGCTTCGGGCCAAGCCCAACGCGTCAAGCAGCTCTAGCAAGGAGTACCTATGCCTAAGGGCATCAGCCAGCAATGTCTTCTCCCGATTGGTCAGGACTTGCCGGTTGATGCCCGTCTCTTTTTTTATGAGTTCATTCGCCCTCATCAACAGGTCATGTTCAAGCTGCAAACGGCGAACATCGAGCTGGAGAGATTCGAGTTGCCGCTGCAACTCCTCTCGTTCCGGTGACGATGAGGGTTCAAGTCGACACTTCATGGATGGGGATACCTCTGGGCCGAGTAGCTGGTTTTTCCAGTTGTACAAGGTCGGCCTGCACACGCCCAGCTTTTGAGCCAGGGCTTTCGCACTTTCTTTTCGCGTGCACAGCGCGATGACCGCTGCCTGCTTCACCGCTGGCGGCCGGGCTAACCCGTCTGATCGACTGACAACACGCGTATGCAACTCGGGGTGCATTTCGTAAATCCAGGCACGCAAAGAATCCCGCGCGGGGTAGCCCAACGCCTTGATGGTAGCGGCGATGTTGCGACCGTATTCGAGATAGTGCTCGACAGCCTTTTCCCTTTGGGCCGGTGAGTACTTCGACTTCGAGTTCTCGTAGCAACGCGGCAGGTCGAGGCATCGCTCATACTCTGCGTGCCAGCTCTTCAAAGAGTTCTTCGTCGGGTAGCCCAACTGACGAATAGTTGCCCCGGTTCGCTTGCCCAGTTTGATGTAGAGCTTGACCGCTCGGATACGGTCTTCGTATGAATACATGAACTACCTCCAGGTAGTCCAAGATTTCCGCCGCATCCCCAGTTTCGCCCGTTGTGCTGACTGAAAACTGACCCAGGTGTTCCACTGCACCTGCTCAATTTTTGAGCAGGAGAACACAGGGTGATCAGCATGGAAATGATGGGCAAAATTCGGCGGATGTATTTCCGCGACAAGCTGTCGTTGCATGAGATAGCCAAGCGCACCGGACTGTCGCGCAACACCATCCGAAAATGGGTAAGAGCGTCGGAGTCCAAGCAGCCGGTTTATCAACGTCGAGCCGTGTTCAACAAGCTCAGTCCCTTTCACGACCTTCTGGAACAGGCGCTGCGGGCTGATGCCTTGAGGGCCAAGCAGCATCGCCGCAGCGCCAAGGCGCTGCTGGCCATGATCCGCGCTGAAGGCTATGACGGCGGCTACAGCCAGCTCACTGCCTTCGTTCGTCATTGGCGCGGAGAGCAAGGCAAGGTGGTACGGGCATTTGTGCCGTTGGCGTTCGCGTTGGGCGAGGCCTTCCAGTTCGATTGGAGCGAGGAAGGCCTGCTGATTGGCGGTGTTTTCCGACGTGTCCAGGTCGCGCACATGAAGCT
>NZ_WIWK01000085.1:0-26321 GCF_009600165.1 Pseudomonas sp. FSL R10-0399 | reverse complement strand
GGTTGAAGTGGCGGCGGTGTCGGTGGCGGCGGTCAAAACTGCGCCAACCCCGCGAGCGGCTCCTGTAGCCCGCGAAGCCAATGAGCGCCCGCTGGCCTCCCCGGCTGTACGAAAACGCGCATGGGACGCCGGGATTGAACTGCGTTTCGTGCAAGGCAGCGGGCCTGCGGGTCGCGTGCTGCATGACGACCTTGATGCCTACCTGGCACAGGACACCAGCACCAGCGCTGCACCTGCCAGCGGCTACGCCATGCGCACGGATGAACAGCACATCCCGGTGATCGGCCTGCGTCGCAAGATCGCGCAGCGCATGCAAGATGCCAAACGCCGCGCCGCGCACTTCAGCTACGTTGAAGAAATCGACGTGACCGCACTCGAAGAGTTGCGCGCCCAGCTCAATCAGAAATGGGGCGAAACCCGCGGCAAGCTGACCTTGCTGCCATTTTTGATGCGGGCCATGGTTGTGGCCTTGCGCGACTTCCCGCAGATCAACGTCCGCTATGACGACGAAGCGCAAATCATCACCCGCTTTGGCGCCGCCCACATTGGCGTGGCCGCGCAGAGCGATGGCGGCTTGATGGTGCCGGTAGTTCGCCACGCAGAAAGCCTGAATTTGTGGGCTGCCGCCGATGAAATCGCCCGTCTGGCCAATGCCGTGCGCACTGGCAAGGCGACCCGCGAAGAACTGTCCGGCTCGACCATTACCCTCACCAGCCTCGGCGCGCTGGGCGGCATTGCCAGCACCCCGGTGGTCAACCTGCCGGAAGTCGCCATTATTGGCGTCAACCGCATCGTCGAGCGCCCGGTTGTGGTCAAAGGCCAGATCGTGATCCGCAAAATGATGAACCTCTCCAGCTCTTTCGATCATCGCGTGGTCGACGGCATGGACGCGGCGCAATTTATCCAGGCCATGCGTGGCTTGCTCGAACAACCTGCCAGCCTGTTTCTGGAGTGACTATGCAACCCACTCATCACACTACGTTGCTGATTATCGGCGGCGGTCCTGGCGGCTATGTGGCAGCGATCCGCGCCGGTCAGCTAGGTATTCCAACGGTCTTGATCGAAGGCCAGTCGCTGGGCGGTACCTGCCTTAATGTCGGCTGTATCCCGTCCAAGGCGCTGATCCACGTGGCCGAACAGTTCCACACCACGCAGCGCTACAGCACTAACCAGTCGCCTTTGGGCATCAAGACCCAAGCTGCGACCCTGGATATCAACCAGAGCGTGCAATGGAAAAACGGCATTGTTGATCGCCTGACCACCGGTGTTGGCGCGTTGCTGAAAAAGCACGGGGTCAAGGTCATTCATGGCTGGGCCAACATCCTTGATGGCAAAGCCGTGGAAGTCGACGGGCAGCGCATCGAGTGCGAGCACCTGTTGCTGGCCACCGGCTCGCAGACCGTGGATTTGCCAATACTGCCGATTGGCGGGGCCATTATTTCGTCCACCGAAGCGCTAAACCCTGCCGCGATCCCCAAACGCTTGACTGTGGTGGGCGCGGGTTATATCGGTCTGGAACTGGGCATCGCCTACCGCAAACTGGGCGCAGAAGTGACAGTGGTCGAGGCCCGTGAGCGGATCTTGCCGACCTATGACAAAGACCTGACATTGCCGGTGGCTGAATCGCTCAAAGCGCTGGGCATTACTCTGTACCTTGAGCACAGCGTTGAAGGCTTCCAGGCCAGCAGCAAAACCCTGTCGATGCGCAATCGCATGGGCGAAAGCCAAACCCTGGAAACCGATCAGGTGCTGGTCGCCGTCGGTCGCCGCCCGCGCACCCAGGGCTTCAACCTGGAAACCCTGGCGCTGGCCATGAACGGCTCGGCAATTCGCGTCGACAACCGTTGCCACACCAGCATGCGCAACGTCTGGGCCATCGGCGACCTCACCGGCGAACCGATGCTCGCGCACCGGGCCATGGCGCAAGGTGAAATGGTGGCCGAGATCATTGCAGGCAAACAGCGTGAGTTCAGCCCGGCAGCCATTGCGGCGGTGTGCTTTACCGACCCGGAAATAGTCGTGGTGGGCAAGAACCCGGCAGACGCTGAAGCGGCAGGGCTGGACTTTATCAGCGCCAGCTTCCCGTTCAGCGCCAACGGCCGGGCCATGACCCTGGAATCCAAAGCCGGTTTCGTGCGCGTAGTCGCGCGGCGTGACAATCATTTGATTGTTGGCTGGCAAGCCGTGGGCGCCGGGGTTTCCGAGCTGTCGACCGCCTTTGCCCAGTCGTTGGAAATGGGCGCTTGCCTGGAAGACATCGCCGGCACCATCCACGCTCACCCGACCTTGGGCGAAGCCGTGCAAGAAGCCGCCCTGCGCGCCTTGGGGCATGCGTTGCATTTGTAACAGCCTCTTGTAGGAGCGAGCTTGTCTCGCGATCTTTTAAACGGTCAAAAGATCGCGAGGCAAGCTCGCTCCTACAGATCATTACGGGCTTTTAAACAGGCTCCATAGAAACGCCAGCAAACCTCCCAATGTGGCAATCCCGGCCAACCATCCCACCGCTGACAAGCCTTGCCAAACGGGCCCGGCCGCGGCTATTTGCGGGCCAAAAGCAATCAGCAGCGCGCTGATCAACAACGCCAGTGACAGACGGGTCGAGGCTAACCGCAGCGAGCGCTCCAGGCGTTCCAGCCCCGGCATATCGACCTTGAGGTCGACCACACCGTGCTTGAGCCGATGCACCATCAAGCGAGTCAGTTTGGGCAAATCCGCCAACACCCCGCGCCCCAGTTGCACCCCCTCAATGCCCAGACGCTTGGCGGCTTTCCAGTCAAATTGCTCACGCAGCATCTTCTCTACTGCAGGCCTGGCCGTGGCCACCAGATCAAGCTCCGGATCCAGCTGTGTCAACACGCCATCCGCCGTAATCAGCGCTTTAAACAGCACCAGCAAATCCGCGGGCAGCGGCAAGCGGTATTCACGGATCAACTCAAGAAAGTCGGTGATCAAGGCGCTCATTTTCAGAGGTCCGCCTTTTTGTCTCGACATATATTCGCGGGCCGCCTGCTCGATCAGCGACAGGTCTTGCACCCGCTCGCCACTCCAGTCAATCAAGACGCCCACCAATACCTCGGTGCTGCCTTCGGTCAAAGCCCGCATAAAGTTCATGACTTCAAGCCGACGGCGCTCATCAAGGCGCCCCACCATGCCGAAGTCGATAAACCCCACGCGGTTATCACTCATTGCCCGCAAGTTGCCGGGATGCGGATCACCATGAAACAGGCCATCTTCGAGCAACATTTTGATAAATGCCTGCGCCCCGCGTTTGGCCAGCAGGCTCGGGTCCAGCCCCTGCTCTATCAATGCGGCACGGGTCAACGGGGTAAAGCTGGGCAAAAACGCCTGAACCAATAAACGCTGGCTGCTGAACGCCCAATAAATAGTCGGGATGACGATGTGCGGGGTCTGCGCAAAATTCTGCGCCACGCTGTCGCAGTTTTGCCCCTCTTGAGTGAAGTCCAGTTCTTCGAGCATCGCCCTGGCCAACTGCCGAACCATCTGGCGCGGTTGATGCAGCGCCAGCGCATCATTTTGCTCAATCAACTGCGCGAGGCTTTCCAGCAACTGCAAATCGGCGGTCATTTGTTGGCGCAAGCCGGGCCGCTGTACTTTGACCACCACCGCCTCACCCGTGAGCAACCGCGCGCGATAGACCTGAGCCATCGATGCCGCCGCCAAAGGCTGTGTGTCAAATTCGGCAAACGCCTGCTCCAGCTCACAGCCCAGATCTTCCAACACTTGGGCTTCAAGCTCACACCAGGGCAAGGTCGACGCCTGACTGTGCAAGGCTTGCAGTTCTTCAACCCACGCAGGCGGCAGGATGTCACTGCGGCTGGCGAGTATCTGCCCGCACTTGATAAACGTCGGCCCCAACGTTTCCAGGGCCATGCGAACCCGCTGCGGGGTAGTAGCGGGCAGCGAGTCGCCGGGTTCGGCCTTCACCTCGGCGAGCAAGCGCCCCAGCCCCAGGCGAATCAAGACGTCCTGCGCGCCAAAGCGCACCAGGGTCGCCACAATGTGCTGCAGCCGGCGGTGGTGTTTCAAGGCGGTCCAGGTGGGTTCAAGCATCAAGTCACGTCCCTTTAAAAGTGCTGCCATGTGCCCTTCGGGCCTTTAACTGCGACCACAGCACGGCCTAATCATTCGATTGATTTAAGTTCGCTTGAGTCCGGAGCGAAAGCCTGTGCAAGCAAACACTGGGCGTGGTGGCCTAACACCAGTAGAATCGCGCTCTTTTTTCCAGGGCGCTCGCCATGACCTCTCCCAAAACCCCGCATGAAGCCGAGTCCCAGACCAGCGAACTGGTCTTTGGCCTCGAAGACCGCCCCAAGCCGTGGATCGGCTTTCTGGCCGCGCTGCAACATCTGTTGGCCATCATCGTGCCAATCGTTACCCCCGGCCTGCTGATCTGTCAGGCGCTCGGGGTGTCGAGCCGCGACACCAACTTGATTGTCTCCATGTCGCTGGTGATTTCCGGCATCGCGACCTTTGTGCAATGCAAACGCTTCGGACCCTTTGGCGCCGGTTTGCTGATTGTTCAGGGCACCAGCTTCAACTTTGTCGGCCCGCTGATTGCCGGTGGCGCGTTGATGGTCAAGCAAGGCACCCCGGTCGAGGGCGTGATGGCCGCGATTTTCGGTGTGGTAATTGCCGGGTCGTTCGTCGAAATGGGCATCTCGCGGGTCTTGCCATTTGTTAAACGCATGATCACCCCGCTGGTCACCGGTATCGTGGTGCTGATGATTGGTCTGACGCTGATTAAAGTCGGCCTGATCAGCATGGGCGGCGGTTTTAGCGCCATGGCCAATGGCACCTTCGCCAACGGTGAAAACCTGATGCTGTCCGGCGTGGTGCTGGCCATTATCGTTATCCTCAACCGTATCCCGCTGGTGTGGATGCGCAGTTGCGCCATCGTCATCGCTTTGGCGGTGGGCTACGCGCTGGCGGGTTATCTGGGCCGTCTGGACTTCACCGGCATGCATCAGGCCGAAGTGTTCCAGGTGCCGGTGCCGCTGCACTTTGGCCTGGGGTTCTCGTGGGCATTGTTTATCCCGATGCTGGTGATTTACCTGGTGACGTCGCTGGAAGCGATTGGCGACGTGACCGCCACCAGCAAAATATCGCGCCAGCCAGTTGAAGGTCCGGTGTGGATGCAGCGCATCAAGGGCGGCGTGCTGGTCAACGGCGCCAACTCGTTGCTGGCCGGTGTGTTCAACACCTTCCCAAGCTCAATCTTTGCGCAAAACAACGGCGTGATTCAGCTCACCGGGATTGCCAGCCGCCATGTCGGTGTATGGATTGCCGGCATGTTGATCCTGCTGGGCTTGTTCCCAAGCGTGGCCGGGGCCATCCAGGCCGTACCGGAACCGGTACTGGGCGGCGCGGCCATGGTGATGTTCGGTGCGGTGGCCGCGTCGGGGATCAATATCCTGGCGAGCATTCAACTGGACCGTCGCGCACTGCTGATTATTGCCGTGTCGCTGGCCTTGGGCCTGGGCGTGTCGCAAGTGCCTGAGTTCCTGGCCCATATGCCAGCAGCCTTGCGCAATGTGCTGGAGTCCGGGGTCGCCACAGGCGGTATTTGTGCCTTGCTCTTGAACTGGTTCCTGCCAGAAACAGAAGCCAGACCAGCCGTCTGATACCCCGCCGTGCAGGATTGCTCAGCAGTAATCCTGCATGGAGTTGGCAAATATCCTACTTGTTAGTAGGCATTTACAGCTCCTACCCTTTCCCTATTTCATTGCTTGAATTACTCTTTTTTGTGACCCCTCTGGCTTTCACGGGCTGCATCTATGAGTACATACGGATCACGCTTAAAACAGGAACGTCTACGCCTGAAGCTGACGCAAGAACTTTTCGCCGACGCTGGCGGGGTTGGGCGTTACGCACAAGGCTGTTATGAGCGGGACCTGAGCATGCCTCGCGCCGATTATCTGGCCGCCATCACCTTGATCGGCGTGGATGTGCTGTACGTCATCACCGGCCGTCGCACCGTGCACAGACCGCACCCCTTCAGTGGCTCAGTACACAAAGGCTCTATGACCGAACACTAGGTGCAACGGCTCAGGCATGCACCCAGCGCCGGTGCAGGCTGCGCGCGCAAGCATCCAGGGCAAAACCCAGCACACCGATCAGCACCACCATGGCCATCAGTTCGGAGTAAGCCAAGCGGTCACGCGTGTCGAGAATGAAGTAACCCAAACCGGCACTCACACCAAGCATTTCGCACGGCACCAGCACGATCCACAAGATCCCTATCGACAACCGCACCCCGGTCAAAACATGCCCAAGAACCCCCGGCAGAATGACCCGGCGTAGGGTTTCCCATCGCGTGGCACTCAGACTTCGGCTCAGTTGCAGCCACCTCGGGTCCAGTTGCCGAACACCGGCGATGGTATTGAGCAAAATCGGCCACACGGCGGCAAACGTCAGCAAAAAGTAGATCGGCTGATCGCCCACGCCCATCAGCATCACCACCACCGGCATCCACGACAGCGGCGAGATCATCCGTAAAAACTGAAACGCTGGCGTGGTGGCCGCTTCGAGGTTGCGCGAGCCGCCAATCAACAAGCCCAGTGGCACGCCGATCAACAGGGCCATCAGCAAGCTGATCAGAATGCGCTTTACGCTCACCCAGACGTTGTCATAGAGCTGTGCACTGCCGAGCAAGTCAAACAGGCTGGCAAAGGTGGCCTGTGGCGAGAAACGCGCCGACAGCCCCTGCGCGCTGCCGAACAGCTCAATGCCCAGCCACCACAGCAGCAACAGGCTCAACAGCCCGGCGACGCCGAGCAGCCATTGGCGTGCAAGTGAAGGTGCTTGGGTTTTCAAAAGCCGAACTCCTCGGTGCGCTCAAAACTATCGGGCAGGCCGAAAGTTTTCAGGCCACCGACGCTGGCAATGCTGTTTTTGACGAAACGGTCGTCCACCAGGTCCTTTGCCACCTGTTTAGGGTCAAGGTCTGCGAGAAAACCGTTATCGCCCTGAATCAGCGTGTGTTTGAGGCGCGTGACCAGCTCTTCGGTGTAGCTCGGGAAAGGATAAGGCTGGAAGTCGATGCGCTGTTCATCCCAGTTCGCGTGCCGGATCGCACCGTCATGTTCATAGCCCGTGCGCTCCGTGGCCGCTGGGGACAGCACCCGTTGCAACACTTGCGAGCTGTGCGGGGTGTAGCGATTTTCGCCGTCTTTGGCCAACAGTTTGGCGGCCTGCTCACGGTTGTCGCGGGTCCAGACTTGCGCTTTAACAATGGCATTCACGACTTTTTGCGACCACTCGGGGCGATTGTTCAAATCATGCTCGTGCATAAACACCACGCAGCAGGCGTGGTTGCGCCACATGTCCCCGGTAAAGCGCTGTACTCGCCCAACCTTGAGGTCTTCCGCCAGGGCATTGAACGGCTCTGCAACGATGTAGCCAGCGATGCGCTGGGTGGCCAGTGCTGGCGGCATGTCTGAAGGCGGCATCACCACCAGGTTGACCTCGTTCGCGGCCAACGGGCTGTTGACGGGCCGTGTCACCGGCTGCAAACCGTTTTCACGGAATAACTGCTGCACCACCACGTTGTGGATCGAGTACCAAAACGGGATTGCCACCGATTGCCCGCCCAATTGCTTGACGTCGGTAATCTGCGGCGCCACGGTCAAACCGGAGCCGCCCACATGGTTCCAGGCCACGACTTTGGCCGGTACCTTGCTGCCATAACGCGCCCACACCGTCATTGGCGACAGCAAGTGGATCACGTTGACCTGCCCCGAAATAAACGCCTCGATCACCTGTGCCCAACTGCGCAACAGCACCGGGCGCTCGGCCTTGATGCCTTCGGCTTCAAACAGGCCATTGTTATGCGCAACCAGCAGGGGCGTGGCATCGGTGATGGGCAGGTAGCCAATGCGAACGGGCGCATCCGGCTCGGCAGCCGCCCGCGCTTGCAAGCTGGCCAGCATTGGCAAAGCGCCCGCTGCGGTGAGCATGGCACTGAGTTTTAAAATGTCACGTCGAGTGTGGGTAAAGTCGTCCAGGCACATGTTCACGCTCCAGCGAGTTGGGCAAAGGGTCAATAACTGCATCGGGTTTGCGGCTTGCCCGCCGAAGGGTTTTAAGAATGTCTATGCGCAAGGCACCCAGTTCATCGATCCGCTCGTCGCGCGGCTGCGCCAGATCAATGCGCCACTGCGCCACCGTCTGCGCCGGGCTGTGACCCAGTAGCAGAATTCGGTCGCTGAGCAGCAGGGCTTCGTCAATGTCATGGGTAATCAACAATGCGGCGGTGTTGTGCCGCTCGATCACTTTGAGCAAGAGCTGTTGCATGTCGGCGCGGGTCACTTCGTCGAGCGCGCCAAACGGCTCATCGAGTAAAAGCACGTGGGGTTGGCGTGCCAGACACCGCGCCAATGCGACCCGCTGCGCCATGCCCCCCGACAGTTGCGCCGGGTATTGGCCGCGTGCGTGCTGCAAGCCCACCTCGGCAATGGCCTGGTCCACCCGCGCCTTGCGTTCGGCGCCGGAGACTGTCGGCTGGCTGGCGAAATCAAGGCCAAACGCGACGTTGCTTTCAAGGCTCAACCACGGCAACAGGCTAGGGTCTTGAAAGGCCACCGCCACCCGCGGATGCGGCGCGCTGAGCGGCTGGCCCAGCACGCTGACGCTACCGCCGTGGGCCGTCTGCAAACCGGCCAGCACCCGCAGCAGGCTGGACTTGCCCACCCCGCTGGGGCCCAGCACCGAGACCACTTCACCGGGCATCAATTGCAGATCAAAGCCTTCCAGCACTGACTGCCAACCCGTGTCACGGGCATAGCCCAGGGTGATCTGGCGCGCCTCAAGCACCACCGCACTCATTGCGCACTGGCCTGGCTTTGACGCTGTAACTCGGCCCGCAGCTGTACCAGGCTTGGGGTCACAATCGGCACAAAGGCCGATTCGCGCCAGCGACGCGCAAACGCGCTGCCATAGGCACTCAGGTAAGCTTTGCCGCCGCTGGCTTGCAGTTCGAATTGCACGGCACTCGCGGTGGCCTCGGCCAGGGCGATGCGGATCTTGAACAGCGCTGCCGGTTGCGTCAGAAAACGCCCGTCCAGCAGCCCGGCCTTAAGCGCTGTGACGTGGCTTTCAAGGGCCGCCCGTTGTTCTTCCAGGAGTTCGAGCAAGCCTGCGCGTGGGCCTTGCAGATGCGCTTGCGCTTCGTTAAGCGAACGCCGCGCCAGACCAATCGCCATGGCACATTGCAAGCCCAGGAAGGCCGGGCGCACGGCCGGTAAAAACACTTTGGCATTGTCGTGTAGGAGCCACTCTTCAGCCACCTGCACAGCTTGCAAATCAATGGCTGCGGTATTGCTCGACTGCAAGCCCATCAGTTGCAGGTCCGCCGAGCGCGTCAGCCCCGGCAGGGCGTCAGGGATCGCCAGCACAAACGGCGTACCGCCCTCTTCCCGATCAATCGCTGCTGCCACCACAAACCCGCTTTTGCGCAGATTGGTCACCCAGTGCAAACGGCCGTTGAGGCTCCAGCCATTAGCCTCGGCCCGCGCCTGCACTTGCAGCGCCTCGACCCCCGACAGAAACTTCATGGCATTGGACAGGCCCGTAGCACCCGCCAGTTGACCGCTCAACAAATCGGGCAGCAAGCGCTCACCCAGGGCCTTGTTCGGGCTTTGCAGGACATATTCGATAAACGCGCGCTGGCCCCAAAACACAAACGCCGAGGCCAGCGAATGACTGGCGACACTGGCCACGCTTTCTATCGCATCGACGACGGAGCCGCCGCTGCCGCCCAACGCCGGGTCAACCCCGACCCGCAGCACATTGGCGGCCGCCAGCTGTGACAGAACGGTCTGCGGGTCGCTGTGGCCCAAGTCGAGCGCCTCGGCTTCGGTCTCCAGCCAATGACTGAGTACGGGGTCGAGCATGTGGGTTTCTCCTTAAAATCGTGGCCCGCTGATTACTCAGGTTTGTTCCAGCTGTACCGCGCCAGCTCAGGGTTCAACGGGGTCCGCGCGAAGACGTTGGCAAAGTTGCACAAGGTCGCCAGGCTCACGCCCAGAATCACTTCCAGCACTTGGCCTTCGGTAAAACCGGCGGCCTTAAAGGTGGCGAAAGTGCCGTCGCTGACATCACCACGGGTGGCAATCACTTCACGGGTGAACGCCGCCAGCGCTTCCAGTCGTTCAACTGGCAGCTCGGTTTGGCCGCGCAGCGCCGTCACCACTTCGTCTGGCAGCTTTGCCTTGTTTTGCGCCACAGCGGTATGCCCTGCGACACAAAAATCGCAACCATGACGCGTGGCAGCAATCAACTGCACCACTTCGCGCTCAGGCAGGGTCAGCTCAGACTTGCCGTTAAGCGCCGAAACCGTGACATAGGTTTCCAATGCCGCCGGCGCATTGGCTAGAATCCCTAGCAAGTTCGGAATAAATCCTGAGTTTTTTTGCGCGTTTTCCAGAAATGGCTTGGCGGCTTGCGGTGCGGTTTCCAGGGTATGAAGGGTGACGCGAGACATGTGGTGACTCCTGCGTAAGGTGTCTAAACAGTCTGTTGGTTATAAAAAATTCATTCCATATTCTAAAGTAGCGATTACTTGCTCCTGAGTGTTTCCATTAGATGATTTCTTCCACCCCACTAATCGATTGGTTATTAGAAAGCCTTGAGCTGGATGCCAGTCTTTTTCACGTCGGCCGTTATTGCGGCGGCTGGCACAGCAGCACCGAGGGGTTGGCCCGTGCCAGTTTCCATATGGTCGTGCAGGGCCAATGCTGGCTGCATGTCGAGGGGCAAACCACAGGCGTGCAGCTCAACGCGGGGGATGCGCTGTTTCTGCTGCAAGATTTGAAGTACCGGCTGTCCAGCGCCCAAGACCCAAGCCTGGCCGCGCAACTGCCGCGCCAGACCATGCAAGCGCTCGACAGTCAGGCGGAAGATGGCGTGGGCCTGGTCTGTGGTTTCTTCCATTTTCAGCCGGGGCTTTCGGCGCTGATCATCGAAGCCCTGCCCGCGTGGATTCTCTTGCGCGCCGACGACCCTTCGTCCCACGCAGCGCGCACGCTTTTCCAGTTGATACTGGAAGAATGTCAGCGAACACCGGGGCCATCGTCAGCCCTTCTTGAGCGCCTTAGCCACCTGCTATTTCTCTATGTCTTACGCCAGCAAGTCGGCGACAACCCGAGCCTCGGGGGCTTGGTCGCCTTGGCGCGGCAGCCGCTGTTTTCCAGCTTGCTGGAGCAACTGATCGAACACCCCGAGCGGCCCTGGACACTGGAAAGCATGGCCGCCTGCACTGGCCTGTCACGCTCGGCGTTTTTCAAACGGTTTAGCGAGCAGGCCGGGCAATCACCAGGGCATGTATTGTTAGCGTTGCGCATGCGCCATGCCTGCCGATTGTTGCAAACCGGGCACACCGTCGAGCAAGTCTGTGGTGCGGTGGGCTATCAGTCGATTGCCGCCTTCACCCGGGCATTTACCAAAACGATCGGCGTGCAACCGGGGGCGTATCGCAAGCAGCATGAGCGACGCTGAGCGGCTTGGCCCGCGCAGTCTATGCTGTGTTTACAACCTTCATTACGTGGAGATCTGTGTGACCGAACCTGGACCTCGGCATCAAAAAGCCCTTGACCGGTTCCTGGGCGAACGCCCGGAACTGGCCACAAAACTCGACAATCTAAACCCGCTGGAAGCCCGCGCGGCGGGCCTATCCATGCAGGAATATCGTCAGGAACGCCTCAACGAAGCCTTTGAAGCGGAGGCTGAAAAACTGGGCTTTTTTGCCTGGGAACTGACCCTGCAATTGACCAGTGAAACGCCCGAAGACTTTGAAGCGCAGCGCCTTGAAGTGCACCGCGAAGTGGCGCAAATGGCAGGCATGGAATGGGCCGAGTATTGCGAGTTGTATGGCCTTGAAGTTGAGGCGCATTAAAAGTGTTCGCTCGCAGCCTTCGTGCCTTGTCAGCGACTACAGGGTGTACGCGTTCAAACTGTAGGAGCGAGCTTGCTCGCGATCTTTTGATCTGGCTCTTTTTAAGGCCGCTGCGCGCCCGGACGTAGCCTCGCAAGGCTCGTCAACTGCTACGGGGGTGTTTGTTCGCAGCCTTCGTGCCTTGTCAGCGACTACAGGGTGTACGCGATTCAAACTGTAGGAGCGAGCTTGTCTCGCGATCTTTTGATCTGGCTCTTTTTACGGTCGCTGCGCGCCCGGACGTAGCCTCGCAAGGCTCGTCGACTGCTACGAGGGGGTGTTTGTTCGCAGCCTTCGTGCCTTGTCAGCGACTACAGGGTGTACGCGATACAACCGTCTCGCGATCTTTTGATCCTGGCTCTTTTACGGCCGCTGCGCGCCCGGACGTAGCCTCGCAAGGCTCGTCAACTGCTACGGGTTGTACGCGACTCAGCCCATCTTCAGGGCCTGTGCTATACCCATAGGGACAAATGTTTGAACGCGGCACGCAGCCGCCACTGGAAGAGGTTCGCATGTTCAAAGGATTTGCTGGTTCTGCCAAAGATAAAAGCACGCACGCCGTCAACGACCTGCCGTCCAACAACATAGAACTGTTCGACAGCTACACCGGCTTGATTCTCGGCCGCCTGTACCGCAACTTCCCGCTGCCCATCACCCTGTCTGCAGAAGAATTCATCGACTACAACACCCTCGAAGACAGCAACCGCCAGCTACTGAGCCAAGAAGAAAACCTGTTTCTGGCTACCGTCAAATGGCTGGCCGACGTCGGCTACATCCACTTCGACGGCATGTCAGGCGTTTCGTTTTTTGAAGTCGTCCTTACGAGCAATGGTCTGCTGATCCTTCGAGCCTTTGCCGAAGGCCAGGATGGCACCCCCACTCTCGGAGAAAAACTGGCACAGCACGTCCAGGGTGAAAACCCGCTGGAATTGAGGAACCTGGTGACCCAAACCTTGAATCTGGGGAGCCAGATACTCAGCCCAATGACACGCTCGGGGATTTGAACCCCGCGCACTGGTCGACCTGCCACTGAAGCACTCAGTGGCAGCTTTTACCCGAGCAAAACAAAACCCCGCGCTAAGCCCTACGAATACGCATCAACCACCCACTTCACTTTAGCCAGGCCCTCACGCAGTGACGCCAAGTCTACTGATCCTAGCGCCAGACGAATCGCACGCGGCACATGGGTCGAGGTCGCAAACGGCTGCGCAGACGACACCGAAACGTGCTCGCGCATCAGGGCCGACACGACTTGCTCTGCGCGGGCGTCTTCAGACAAAGGCAGCCAGATAAAGTAGGAGTACGGATGACGGACAGTGCGCAACCCAGCCAGGAGTTCGTCAGCAATGTTGTGTCGGGCATGTGCGTCTTGGCGCTTTTGCACTTCCAGACGGCTTACGGTTCCATCCTCCAGCCATGCGCTGGCAAGCGAAGTCATGACGCCGGGCGTGTTCCACGCGGTCACCCGGATCACGCGCTCCAATGCCGCGATCAGGTGGCCGGGGGCGGCCATAAAGCCGACACGCAAGCCCGCAGCAACACTTTTGGAAAGCCCTGACACGTAAATTGTCCGCTCTGGCGCCAGTTCGGCGATCGGCAGCGGTGGGCTTTCGACAAGAAAGGCGTAAGCAGCGTCTTCAATAATCTGCAGGTCATGGGTGCGCGCTATGGCGACCAACTGCTGACGCTGCTCGATGCTCATCACCCAACCCAGCGGGTTGTGCAGTGTGGGCATGCTGTAAACCGCACGGACTGAACGGCTGCAGCAGAGTTTTTCTAGTGCGTTGAGATCGGGTCCGCAGTCGGTCACCGGCACAGACAAGACTTCCAGGTGCAGGGTCTGCGCAAGCGCTTTAAACCCCGGGTAGGTCAGCGCATCAACCGCCACCACATCGCCAGGTTTTAACAAGGCCATCAGCGCCACCGTCAACCCATGCTGAGCACCATTGACAATCAACACCTGTTCGGCCGGGACGCTCAAACCGCGAGCTGACAGATGCCTCGCCACTGACGCCCGCTCGTGCAGGCGGCCACCATGAGGCTGGTAACGCAACAACGACTCCAGATCCCCGGATAACGCCAGTTGCCGCAACGCAGTGCGAAGCATGTCGGCTTGCCCCAACGCGGACGGGTAGTTGTAGTTGAGGTCCAGCATGCCCGCCGTGACTTTCGGTTGGTCAATACTGTGACCTGGCGGCAGCGACGTCTCCCTGACGAACGTCCCGCGCCCGGTCTCTCCGCTGACCAACCCCATGGCCTCAAGCTCTGCATACACCCGGCTCGCCGTGACCAGCGCCAACCCTTGTGTCGCGGCCAACTGGCGGTGCGTAGGCAATCGTGTCCCCGGAGACAACCGCCCTGAGCGGATATCAGCGGCAAACGAGTCAACCAGCGACTTGTATCGGGAACGGGGCATCGGAATATGTATCCATGACAATATTTTGATTGTCATCAATCTTCGGCCATAGCATGCGTTTAAAGCAATCCTGCCTTTAGCCTTGAGCGTGAGACCCGATGGAACGCACCTCTAATTTGCACACCCCAGCGACCGAGAAAAACCTTTCCGGCTGGATCAACGGTTTTATCGGCGTGGTCATTTTCAGCGCCTCGTTGCCCGCGACCCGCGTCGCCGTGCAAGAGTTTAATCCGGTTTTTCTGACCTTTGCCCGAGCCTCCATCGCCGGGGTGCTGGCACTGTGCATTCTGCTGGCGCTTAAAGCCAAACGCCCGGATCGAAGCCAGCTGTTTTCACTGCTGATCGTGGCGATCGGCGTGGTGCTGGGGTTTCCATTGTTGACCGCGTTGGCCTTGCAGCATGTCACCTCAGCGCACTCCATCGTCTTCCTCGGCCTGCTGCCGCTCTCGACTGCTGCCTTTGCTGTACTGCGCGGGGGTGAACGCCCGCGCCCGGCGTTCTGGTTCTTCTCGGTTCTGGGCAGTGCACTGGTCATCGCGTTTGCCGTCTCACAAGGGCTGACCGCCTCTGCCCGAGGCGACATGCTGATGCTGTTGGCAGTCCTGATCTGCGGCCTCGGCTACGCCGAAGGCGCCAAACTGTCGCGAACCCTGGGCGGTTGGCAGGTTATTTCATGGGCACTGGTGCTCTCGCTGCCAATCATGGCAACACTGGCCTGCATCGTGGCCCCCGCCTCTTTCGCAGGCATCAGCCCGCCTGCGTGGTTCGGCCTGAGCTACATCTCAGTGTTCAGCATGTTAATCGGCTTTTTCTTCTGGTATCGCGGCCTGGCCCTGGGCGGTATTGCCGCTGTGGGCCAGCTTCAACTGTTGCAGCCTTTTTTCGGGCTGGCCCTGGCCGCTACTTTTCTGCATGAAACGGTGACCCTTGGCATGTTTGGCGTGACCGGCGCGGTGATTGTGTGTGTTATTGCGGCCAAGAAGTTTGCCACAAACAGTAAGGCCCAGTAGTTCAACAACACCACAAGTAGCAGGTTCCAACTCAGAGAGCCTGCTATAACTCAGCAATTAAAAACATAAACTAGCAATAAGTTTTTTAAACTTACGTTAAGACAACTAACACTTCTTTACAGTTGTGAAAATCTGGTGAAATTGCGCGCGATATTTGCTTCAAAACTACCAAACTGACAGATTTTTCATGAGTGAAGTCAATATCCCACACCTATACTGGAAAAGGACTACATATGCTCTGCACATATGAGCGTAAGGTTCTTCAGTTTCTGCTCCAGAGGGTTCAAAGCCATGGGCGTTGCCAGCACCTATATTTCCACCCATTCTCCTACGCCGCTTGCACTGTCGGGTTGCAAGGATATCGCTGAGGGTGCTGTATTTATCATTGCTTCGGGTGCATCAGCCAAAAACTTCCCTCTAAATGAGTTTAAACACGTGCCGATGATTGTCGTAAACGGTGCGATTTCGATGTTCCTGAATACTTCAATCAGACCTTATTTTTATGTCTGCACCGACTCTGGCTTCTTCACACAGCAAAGCCGCTTATTCCACGCAGGGCTGGCACTTAGCCAGCGCGTAGTGCTGCGAGAAGATTATGTGCTGCATGACATCCCCCTGCCATCCGGCGAATTCTACGCCTTGAAAAAAGCCGCTAAATCTACCTGGAGAGATTTATTCTCAGCCGAGCCTGGTAATTTGATCCGCCGCTCTAAACTCCATACAGGCAGAAACAGCAGCATAGGCTTCAGTAAAGATTTGAGTGAAGGTTATTTCGACGCCAGAACAGTGGCCTATCTTGCTTTGCAAGTTGCCTATCACGCGGGCTTCAACACAGTATTTATGGTCGGAGTAGATTTATGCCCTGATACAGGGCGTTTTTATGAGACGGCTCAATCAGAGAAGTCACCCTGCGTGTTGGATGAGCATATGGAATCTCGCATTCTGCCCTCCTTTGAACTGATGGCAGAAAAGGTCATAGACGCTGACTTTAGCGTTTACAACTTGTCCAGCACCTCGAAACTTCCCAGCAGCCTGATCCCCTATAAGTCAATTGATGAAGTCAGGCAATTGGTCCCCCGCAAAGTGCTAAAAATCTGATGGGTTCAAGCCGAAGTGCTGGGCTCATCCGTTTCAATACCAGGGTTGTGCTGCGGGTTCCCGGCAGCCACTAATAGCTCATCCCGGTACTCTGTCAGCGCTCGGGTATAGGGTGCCAGCCCGTTGCCATCCCCCGTTTTTAAAGCAGCCTCCAGCATGGTGGCGAGCGCCAATTCGGTCTCACCAACGGTGTGCAAAGCCAGCGCAGTGAACGCAGCAAGCGCCGGATTATTTGGCTGTTCACCCCTGGCGAGTTGTAACCATTCGAGCGATTCATGCGCGCACCCTACATTTCTGAGGGTGCTGCTAAAACCGATCAAAAACTGAAATCGGTGTTCTTCAGGCACGCCAAGCGCCCAGCCCTTGCGATAGTAAATCAGGGCTTGTTCTTCATTACCCACACGGTCACACGCATAAGCCGCTGCCATTTGCGCAGCCACTGCATTGGGGTACTGCTGCGCAAGCGGAACAGCGTGTTCATAAGCGCCGATAAAGTCAGCGGACTGCGTCATCTTTGAAATAATGGCGAGGGTGGCTTCCATACAGGCCTGCTCCTTCAGATGGGCTGAACTTAATAACATAAACACGCCCGGGAACTCATCTGCGCAGGCTTTATAAAGGGCAGCGGCGGCATTCTTGACAGATATAGATCGCTTACCTATGGTCAATCGAACCGATAATAACCCTATAAAAAACAGACTTATAACCGTGAGTCAGTTTGTCGGGTTACGCCCGGATTCAGGCTCAACGCTGTCGTAGAGCGTGTTTTCTGGGGTTCAAGGAGTGAACATGTCCAAGCAAGGAAAGGTCGAGGGTATTCGTGATTACACAGCGCCTGCCGGAGGATGGGGCGCGTTAAAGGCCACTGCGAATGCCATTCGCGAACAAATGGAAAATGTGCAGGCCGTCAGCACGCTCCTGAGAACCAACCAACCCGATGGGTTCGATTGCCCTGGTTGCGCCTGGCCTGACAAAAAGCACAGTTCAACTTTCGAATTTTGTGAAAACGGCGCCAAGGCTGTGACGTGGGAGGCGACCAGCAAACGCGTGACACCGGAGTTTTTTGCCGAACACACGGTCAGCGCCCTGCTCAATCGCAGCGATCACGAGCTGGAAAACTACGGACGCCTGACCTGCCCGCTGGTGTATGACCGCGCCTCTGACACGTTTAAACCCGTGGCCTGGGACACTGCATTTGAACGTATTGGCGAGATTCTGCGCAACCTCGACCCCACTCAAGTTGAGTTCTATACCTCAGGTCGAGCCTCTAACGAAGCGGCTTATCTTTTCCAGCTATTTGCCCGCGGTTTGGGCTCTAACAATTTCCCCGATTGTTCCAACCTGTGCCATGAGCCCACCAGTGTCGGCCTGCCGCAATCCATCGGCATTGGTAAGGGCACGGTGTCTCTGGATGATTTTGATCTGTGCGAGTTGGTCATTTCTATTGGCCATAATCCGGGCACGAATCACCCGCGAATGATGGGCACTTTGCATGAGGTGTCACGTCGCAAAGTACCGATCCTGGTGTTTAACCCTATTCGAGAACGCGCCCTGGAGACCTTTGCCGACCCGCAGAACATGGTTGAAATGGCGACCTATGGGTCAACACCGATTGCCTCCACCTACCTGAATGTCAAAGCAGGCGGTGACGTGGCAGCGGTTAAAGGGGTGATGAAAGCTGTACTCGAACTTGAGGAGCGTGTCGGTGAAGTGCTGGATCACGCGTTTATCGCGACTCATACCCACGGCTTTGAAGCACTGAAAGCAGACTTGCTCGCGACCGAGTGGTCGCTGATCGAACGCCACAGCGGGCTCACCCGCACAGCGCTGGAACAGGTTGCGGCGGCCTATGCCAAATCCAATGCCACCATCATCACGTACGGTATGGGCATCACCCAGCACAATGCCGGCACCGAAAACGTGCGCTCGCTGTGCAATCTGCTGATGCTGCGCGGCAATCTGGGTAAACCGGGCGCCGGCATATGCCCGTTGCGCGGGCACTCCAATGTGCAGGGCAACCGCACGGTGGGCATCACAGAGAAACCCTCGGCGAGCTTTCTGCAAAAAATTGAACAGACCTTGGGCTTTAAGCCCCCTGCTGCCCCGGGCCACAACGCGGTGCAAACCATGCAAGCCATGGTTGCCGGAACCTCAAAGGCGCTGATTTGCCTGGGCGGAAACTTTGCCGTGGCGCTGCCCGACCCCGAACAATGCTTTCCGGCCATGAAACAGCTGGACCTGAGTGTGCATATCGGCACCAAGTTGAACCGCTCACATTTGCTGGTCGCGAAAGAGACCTATATTTTCCCCTGCCTGGGCCGTACAGAACTGGACCTGCAAAATGGCATCGCGCAAGCGATTACCGTCGAAGACTCGATGTCCATGGTCCACGCCTCTGCCGGTCGCTTGCCGCCCGCCTCCGAGCACCTGCGTTCAGAACCGGCGATCGTGGCCGGGATGGCAAGCGCTGCACTGCCGCATTTGTCGATTGCGTGGCCGGAGCTTGTGGCCAATTACGACCTGATCCGTGACCTGATCGAAAAAACCATCCCCGGTTTCGAAGATTACAACCAGCGAATCCGTGTGCCGGGCGGCTTCAGATTGCCCTTGCCGGCCACCGAACGCATTTGGCACACGCCCTCCGGGAAAGCCGAGTTTTATGTGTACCCAGGTGTGGATGAAGACTGGGTGGTGCAAGGCGAGGATGTGTTAAGGCTCATGACCTTGCGCAGCCATGACCAATACAACACCACTATTTACTCCTTGGATGACCGCTACCGGGGCGTCTTCGGCCGACGCGATGTGCTGTTCATCAGCGCGCAAGACTTGCAGGCACGCGGTCTGGCCCACGGTGATCTGGTGGACATCGAGACGGTGACCTCCGGCCGGCAGATGCGTTACGAGAAGCTGACCGCCGTGGAACACGCCATCGCGCCCGGCTCGGTGGCCGCTTACTACCCGGAAGCCAACTGTTTGATTGCCCTGGACAACATTGACCCGCAAAGCGGTATTCCGGCTTACAAATCAGTGCCGGTGCGGGTCAAACGCTCCAGCCTTAACTGACACCCTGTACCAATCATTCACCCGGCAGTCGCCTGACGAACCCTGCACTGGAGGTCATCTGAACGCATGCCTTGACTAAAGCCCCCTCAACAAAGCGCTGATCAAGTTGTAAGACTCAAGGAGATTACCGCGTGAAAGGAATCACACCCTGCGCTCTGATTGTCTCGGGCCTTCTGCTGCCCGCACTGGCGCAAGCCGCTCCATCTGCTGACACGGCGATCGCCAACGCCGGTTTTATCGACGCCGCAGGCCCGATTGCGGCCGCGCAATTTGAGCACTTCAAGACGATTATTTCGCTGATGCTCATTGTCGTCGTGCCGATATTTATCCTCGTCCCTTGGGTGCTGTGGCGTTACCGCCGCGGCGGTCGGGGCGCGTATCGGCCTGACTGGGATTTCAACTGGGGTAACGAAGCCGTTTTGTGGGGCATACCGATCATTCTGATCATTGTCCTCAGCTCGGCGCTGTGGGCGCACACGCACAAATATGACCCGTACCGCCCACTTGGCAGCGACCCGCTGGACATTGAAGTGGTCTCGCTGGACTGGAAGTTCCTGTTCATCTACCCGCAGCAAGGCATCGCCACCCTCGATTACCTGGCACTGGAGCAAGACCGCCCGGTGCGCCTCAAGCTCACCAGCGGCACGGTAATGCAGTCCTTCATGATCCCGCAACTGGCCGGGCAGATTTACACCATGGCCGGCATGACCACTCAACTGAACCTGATGGCGGACCGCGCCGGTGAGTACCGGGGGCGTAACACGCAGTACAACGGCGATGGCTTTGCCACTCAATCGTTCCCCACGGTGGTGATGCCGGCCGGGCAATTCGACGCGTGGGTCCGTGACACCCGCCAAAGCGCGCAGACACTGGACCTGAGCACTTACCAAGAGCTGCTCAAACCCAGCATCGAGCATGCGCCGCGCTATTACGGCAGTGTCGAAAGCGGCTTGTTCGAGCGGGTTCTCGGCAGTTTCACCGGCGGCCATGAGCACGCCAAAGCGGCTAGCGCCCAGCCATCACCAGGGCATGAACAGCACCTTCAACACTCCAGCACAAAAGGGGCAGAACAGTGAGTTGGGAGACTATTTTCGGGCAACTTAGCTGGGACTCACTGGTGTTTGCCGGCGCCATCAAGCACCCCTCAACCAGCGAATTCGTGGCGTCCGGAGCGGGCAGCATTGTGATCCTCGGCGCCATCGGTGTGGTGGTTTTGCTGACCGTCATGCATTGGTGGAAGCCGCTGTGGCGGGACTGGCTGACCAGTGTCGACCACAAAAAAATCGGCATCATGTACATCGTCATCGCCCTGGTCATGTTCTTGCGGGCCTTGATCGAAGCGGGTGTGATGCGTTCTCAGCAACTCGCGGCCGCCGATGGCGCGGGTTATCTCTCGGCTGATCACTTTGGCCAGCTGTTTACCACCCACGGCACGATCATGATTTTTTTCGTGGCGATGCCGTTTATCACCGGCCTGATGAACTACGTGATGCCCCTGCAGATCGGCGCACGCGATGTCAGCTTCCCGCTGCTGAATGCGATTTCGTTGATGCTGACGGCGGCAGGCGCGGGTTTGATCATGGTCTCGCTGGTTGTCGGCGAGTTCTCAACGGGCGGCTGGAGTGGCTACCCGCCCTACACCGGCATTGAGTTCAGCCCCGGTGAAGGCGTGGATTACTGGATCTGGTCAGTCACCCTGGCATCAATCGGCTCAACCCTGACCGGGCTCAACTTTGCCGTGACCCTGTACAAACAGCGTTGCCCTGGCATGTCGATGTTTCGCATGCCGCTGTTCTGCTGGACCACGCTGTGCACCTCGATTTTGATGATCTTCGCCATGGCGCCGCTCACCGTCGCGACGATCATGCTGGCGCTGGATCGCTACCTCGGTTTCCACTTCTTCACCAACGGTGACGGCGGAAACATGATGAACTTTGCCAACCTCTTCTGGCTGTTCGGGCACCCGGAGGTCTACATCCTGTTGCTGCCGGCCCTGGGCGTGTGGTCTGAGGTGGTCTCGACGTTTGTCGGCAAACGGATCTACGGCTACACCTCTCTCGTCTACGCCACCATGTGCATCGCCGTGCTCTCGTTCGGCGTGTGGCTGCATCACTTTTTCACCATGGGCCAAAGTGCCAACGTCAATGCCATTTTCGGTATTGCCACGATGATCATCGGCATTCCGACCGGGGTTAAGGTGTACGACTGGATCCTGACCATGTACCGCGGGCGGATCCGTATCACCACGCCGATGCTGTTTCACATCAACTTTCTTCTGACCTTTGTCCTTGGCGGCATGACCGGCATTCTGCTGGCCAACCCCACCGTCGACTTTCAGGTGCACAACTCGCTGTTTTTGATCGCGCACTTCCACAACATGATCATTCCGGGCGTTTTGTTTGGCATGTTTGCCGCCGTGCAGTACTGGTTCCCGAAAGCCTTTGGTTTCCGCTTGCACGAGGGCTGGGGCAAAGCGGCGTTTTGGTCGATGGCCCCCGGGTTTTTGCTGGCGTTCTTCCCGCTCTACTGGCTCGGCATGAATGGCGCACCACGGCGCACGGTGATGTGGTCCGACCCGTCGTTCACCCCTTGGTTTGCACTGGCCATGCTCGGCGCCGCATTGCTGCTGCTCGGCACGGTGTTCTTGCTGGTGCAGATCGCTGTGTCGATCCGCCAGCGCCGCCAACTCAATGTGTTGCTGGGCGATCCTTGGGACGGGCGTTCGCTGGAGTGGTCGATCCCCTCCCCTCCACCGGCGTGGAATTTCTCGGTCATCCCTCACGTCGACGGCCGCGACGCCTTTACCGAAGCCAAGAAAACCGGTCAGGCCTATCGCTCACCCGCGGCCTACAGCGACATCGAAGTCCCGCGCAACTCCATGGCGGCGCCACTGATCGGCGTCTTCAGCTTCACCCTGGCGTTTGGCCTGGTATGGCATATCTGGTGGCTGGTGGTGTTCTCGTTTGTCGCCGCTTGGGCTGTGGTGATCGCACGTTCGTTTGTCTCACAGACAACCGAGATTATTCCGGCAAGTCGCGTCGAAGCGGAACACGAAGCCTTTTTGGCCGCCGTACGGGCCACGCCCGGCGTGACCCGCGACCTGGAGATGAGCCCGAAAAACCGGGGCAAGGCCGCCCCGGACAGAATCGGGCAGCCCGGCCAGAAGCTCCCTGATGACGTGTTGGAGTCAGCCCTATGAATGCACCTCACTCTCTGCACCCCGGGGTGAACCTGGACGTGACAGACCGCGAGAGCCACGCCAAAGCCTCAGAAGTTATCTTCGGGTTCTGGATTTTCCTGATGAGCGACCTGGTGCTGTTTGCCGCGCTCTTTGCCACCTATGCCGCCATGAGCAGCCAAGGCATCGCCCATGGCCCGACGCCTGCCGAGGTCTTTGACCTGGGCTCGGCCTTTATCGAAACGCTCTTGCTGCTGTTGTCCAGCTTCACCTTTGGCTTCGCCATTTTGGCCATGAAGTACAGCACCAGCCGCGCGCGCCTGCTGGGCTGGCTGGGTCTCACCGCTGTGCTTGGCGCGGCCTTTGTGGGGTTCGAACTCCACGACTATTACGTGATGATCGAAACTCACGATGCGTGGCCGCAAACCAGTGGCTTTCTGTCCGCCTACTACTTATTGACCGGCACCCACGCCGTGCACGTGTCGGCCGGCATCCTCTGGATGATCGTGCTGGCGGTGCAAGTGATGACCTTGGGGGTCAATACACCGGTCAAACTGCGGCTTTTACGCCTCGCCTTGTTCTGGCACATGCTCGACATCGTCTGGGTCGGCATCTTCACCTTCGTCTACCTGTTCGGAGTCGCCACATGAACCCAGAAACCTCATCGAGCAACACTGTGCAGGCGCAACCGGGCAACGAGCAGCGCAGCTATTGCATCGGCCTCGTGTTGGCCCTGATCCTGACCCTGATCGCCTTCGGCCTGGTCTGGCTCAAGGTCGTCACAGGCACCCAAGCCCTGGCGGTATTGGGCTTCCTGGCGTTGGTGCAAGTGGTGGTGCACTTGCGCTTTTTCTTGCACATCGACCTGGGCAAATCACACCGCGATGACCTGATGCTCATACTGTTTACATCGTTGATCTTGCTGTTGATCGTTGCAGGAACCATCTGGATTTTGTGGGACCAACATGCGCGCATGATGTAAAAGCGCAGACGCAAAAAAGGGTGACCGGTTGAGGTCACCCTTTTTTGTTGTTCGTGTCGGCTCAAACACCTGCGCGGCGTAAGCCGACTCAATAAATCAGAGTGATTGATCCCAGTTAGTCATCAAAAAACTGAACACGGCAAAGGCAATAAAAATAATTAAAAACACATGCTTTTTTTGAACCCGGCTTTTCATACTGCTCCCCTTTTGGTCTATTTCTGTCTTTTATAACCGACTGACGCCAGACAGTCATCGCCAGTCGCAGGAAACCAAATTTATAACTGATTGCGTGGAATGCTGTAGCGACGGTCACGCCTGACCGCCTCAATCGTCCAAATCCAGAAGGCCGTGCCGACAAACTCCGAGATCAACGCTTGCGAGCCCGCCAGCCACAACCACCCCGAAAGCCCCAACAACGGAACGACCAGACCGTGGGCAAACACCGAAACACCCACGCCAAAACCAACACCGTGCAGCATTCTTGCTCGGGGTAAAAACTCCACCGCCACGCAATAAATAATCGCCATCACGATTGAAAACAGGATGTGAACACCATTACCGCCCCAGTTGATGCTGTACCCCATCCACTCATAAGTCATGAGATCCACGTTAAAACCGAGCTTCTCCAGAAGCACGACCGGGGGCGGTGTGGTACTGAGGGTTCTGGGCGGAATTAAAGTCTCAAAGCCCGACTTCACCAGCGCCGATATAACGCCCGCCACTATGCCGGCCCAAATAGCCAGCTCTATGTTTCTTTCTAATTTGGGTCTCACTGCCAATAACGTTGACATTAAATAACTCCATATCCTTATCGAGTAACGTGCAGTACTGCCTTTATTAATACGCACACGCCTGCGCAGAGGATGACTGTAGTCGATGTTTTTTTCCTTTGCCGAATCATGACGCCTGCAAAGAGCTGAGCCAGAGTGAAGCCAGCCTGACAGGAGCGAGCTACAATCGAGCTACCTCTTAGGCTGAGTGTCTGTTATCGGAGCCCTGCGACATGTCAGATACCAATATCGATAAATTCAATGACTTGGCTGGCAAAATTTTTGCCGAGCTGTACGAGCACTTCCCGATCCCCTACGACCTCGTCGCAAAAAAACTGGCGACCCCCACCTTCACCTCTGAAGGCAACGACCTGTGCCTGCTGGAGCTGCCCGCAAGCGACGCTGATTTTTTTAATGCCACCGTCCGCTGGCTTATCGGCACCGGCTACCTGACCGGCGAAATCTGCCCCGACACCCAAGTCTCGGGAGCCGTCCTGACCTTAAAAGGCCTGGAAACCCTGAAATCAACGCCGCACTGCCTCACCCACGGGCTTTCAATCCGCCAGCGCCTGGCCGAAACCATGAAAGAAGGCAGCAAAGAAACACTCAAAAGCGTGCTGGCCGAAGAAATCGCCCTGGGCGCCAAACTCATCACCCCTGTGGTAGAAATTCTCTAGGGTGTGCAGGGCTCAAGACGTTGTGATTAATGAAATCAGCTCACCGGAAGGGAAATAGTTTGGCCATCACCTCCCCTGCACCCACACTGCGCGCGCCGTCCGAACTTGACTACTACCACATCAGATCGGTCCAACTCCCGGTGCACATCAGCCCGCTTGACGCCTGGAACATCATCACCGCCGACTCAGGGCTGCTCATGCGAACAGCGTTCCAGATAAGGGACGCGATCTCCGCAAAATTTGGCGTAAAACGGATTGGCGGCTTCACGGGCGCCGAGCGCAAAGACGTACACGTCGGCGATCATCTGGATTTCTTTCTGGTAGAACACAGCGACCCGCACATGCTGATCCTGACCGAGCGCGACAGACACCTGGACGTGATGATCTGCATCTCGATCGTAGATCGCTTACTCACCATTACTTCGTCGGTTGTCACCCATAACCTGTATGGGCGTATTTATATGGTGCCGGTGGGGGTGGCGCATAAGGTGATTGTGGGGAGTTATGTGAGGCGTTTGGCGCGGGTGGTTGGGGGTGGATAGGGGCGGGTACGCGCTAGGGTTGCAGCCCGCCAGAAACATGAATGGACTCAATTCATCAAATCCACCACTGCACTCAAGTCTTACAGCACCACTCTCGATGGGCTCTCACTGCAGCCATTGAGAGTTCAGGAGTATTCGCCACTCTAGCCCTAATCTCTTCGCCCGCGAGGGAAGCGTACTCAGAAGTGTCCAGGCTGGGTTTAAGCTGCAACTTGAGTTCCTCACACAAATAAATTAAACCTCTGTCCCACAACGTGTGGAGATCACTGCGCAGTAGAAGCCCGTTACTAATATGATTGGTTTCTTTACCTAAGTAAGGCGTGACATGGGCAGCCTCAAGCACCTGCTGAACTGCGGAACCTGAGATAGCGCAACGTCCTTCATAGGCGGTAAGTAACCCACTGCGAAATGCCCCCTGCCCTTGACGTAGAGTTATCTCTTTCAAGGTTCGTGTACGGTTATCTTCAACGCCGTCTGGCGAAAAAGCAGACGATTCGTTTGCAGCACTAATGGTGATACCGTCCTCTGAGAGAGTCGTGCTTTCAAGCGTAAAGAACCGGCGGTTGCAGGAGCTGAGTGCAACACGGTCATTGAATTGAAGCTGGAGCATCATGCCGCATAGCCATGGCCTTCTG
>NZ_WIWK01000084.1:0-27529 GCF_009600165.1 Pseudomonas sp. FSL R10-0399 | reverse complement strand
AAATCAGCAAGCGCCCGGCCAAGCCGACGCGCTCGGGTCCAAAGCTGGTTGATGATGCGCCGTCCGGCAAGCGTCGTGGCGCGCCGTCCGGTTCCGGTCAGCGTCCAGGCTTTGGCCGTCGCAAGCCTGAGTAAACCTGCGGCGCTGTGAAAAAAACGCCAACCCCCAAAGGGTTGGCGTTTTTTTATGCCTGCAAATCACCAGGCCCCTGTAGGAGCGAGCTTGCCTCGCGATCTTTTGATCTTCTAAAAGCTAGCGAGGCAAGCTCGCTCCTACAAAATCAGGTTTCCACGTGGAAATATTTCTTTACGCTCCGTAAAGCTGTCTCTACAAAATCAACAGGTTATCCGGCACAGCAGCCCGTTTCACCCCTTCTGTAAAGAATACTTTCCGGAAAAATGGCTGCTTGCACCATTTCTGACCGTTTATTGGCTTGTTTCGTCTTGCAAACGGCGGTGTGATGGGATCTTGCCTACGAGCGGGTGTACAATGCGCCGCGTTTTAACTGTGACCCAATTGCGTACCCGCGCTTTTTGCGCTGCTCAACCCCGTGATGAGTGGCCAAAACCTCGAGGCTAACCCGCCTTGTTAACTCCGCATCGCCACAAGCGTTGCGGGTTCGATTCCGTCACAGATAAAAACAAACAGGTGACGCATGACTCGTGAAACAACTTTGGATTCCTGGCGTCTGCGCTGGGGTTTGATGTGTGTTGTAGACCCTTCGATCACTGCCTCTGGTGCTCAAGCTACATCGCACTGAATCACATCAAACCTTGTGTGGAACGCTTTCAATGAGTGGAAAAACCTCGCAATCAGGTGAGCTTAAACGCGGCCTGAAAAATCGTCATATCCAGTTGATTGCCCTCGGCGGCGCGATTGGTACTGGCCTGTTCCTCGGCTCGGCCGGGGTACTCAAATCGGCCGGTCCATCAATGATTCTGGGCTATGCCATCTGCGGCTTCATTGCCTTCATGATCATGCGCCAGCTCGGCGAAATGATCGTCGAAGAGCCCGTTGCCGGCTCCTTCAGCCACTTTGCGCATAAATACTGGGGCGGCTTTGCCGGCTTCCTGTCGGGCTGGAACTGCTGGGTGCTGTACATCCTGGTGGGCATGTCGGAGCTGACAGCGGTCGGTAAATACGTGCACTACTGGTGGCCCGAGATCCCGACCTGGGCCTCTGCGGCAGCCTTCTTCGTGCTGATCAACGTAATCAACCTGACCAACGTCAAAGTGTTTGGTGAGGCCGAATTCTGGTTCGCGATCATCAAGGTCGTGGCCATTATCGGCATGATCGCCCTGGGCTGTTACTTGCTCACCAGTGGCAGCGGCGGCCCTCAAGCTTCCGTCAGCAACCTGTGGTCGCACGGTGGTTTCTTCCCGCACGGCGTGACCGGTTTGTTGATGGCCATGGCCTTCATCATGTTCTCGTTCGGTGGTCTGGAAATGCTCGGTTTCACCGCAGCAGAAGCCGACAAGCCGCGCACGGTGATCCCAAAAGCGATCAACCAGGTGATCTACCGCATCCTGATTTTCTACATCGGTGCGCTGGTGGTTCTGCTGTCGCTGACCCCGTGGGACTCGCTGCTTGAAACCCTCAACGCTGGTGGCGACAGCTACAGCAGCAGCCCGTTTGTACAAGTGTTCTCGATGCTGGGCAGCAACACCGCAGCGAACATCCTCAACTTCGTGGTGCTGACCGCGGCGTTGTCGGTGTACAACAGCGGCACCTACTGCAACAGCCGTATGCTGCTGGGCATGGCGCAGCAGGGCGATGCGCCTAAAGCGCTGGCCAAGATCGACAAACGCGGCGTGCCGGTCAATGCCATTCTGGCTTCGGCAGCAGTGACGGTGATTGCGGTACTGCTCAACTACTGGATGCCGCACGACGCGCTGGAACTGCTGATGTCGCTGGTGGTTGCGACGCTGGTGATCAACTGGGCGATGATCAGCTACTCGCACTTCAAATTCCGCCAGCACATGAACAAAACCGCGCAAACCCCGCTGTTCAAGGCACTGTGGTACCCGTACGGCAACTACATCTGCCTGGCGTTTGTAGCGTTCATTCTGGTGATCATGCTGTTGATCCCGGGCATTCGCATCTCGGTGTTCGCAATGCCGATTTGGGTGGCCTTTATGGGGCTCTGCTACTGGTTGAAACCCAAGCGTGTTGAACAAGCCTCTACCGAGGTTTACAGCCCGGCCAAGTAAATTGATCGGTTAAACAACACACCCGGCCACCGCGCCGGGTGTGTTGTTTGTGGGGTATGCTGCACGCCCTGCTGATGGACCTTTGTAATGCTGGTGATTTCCAACAACGTGCATATCCCCGATGCCGAAATCGAACTGACGGCTATTCGTGCCCAGGGCGCGGGCGGGCAGAACGTCAACAAAGTCTCAAGCGCCATGCATTTGCGCTTCGACATCCCCAACTCATCCTTGCCGCCTTTTTACAAAGAGCGACTGCTGGCGCTGCGTGACAGCCGCATCACCAGTGACGGGGTGTTGATCATCAAGGCGCAGCAATACCGCACCCAGGAGCAGAACCGGGCGGATGCGCTGGAGCGTTTGCTTGAATTGATCGTGAGCGCGACCAAAGTCGAAAAAAAGCGCCGCCCGACCAAGCCGACCCTGGGCTCAAAAAAGCGTCGCCTCGAATCCAAGACCAAGCGCGGCAGCATCAAGGCCGGGCGGGGCAAGGTGGACTTTTAAAGTCAAAAGCCCTCAGTCAGAGGGAGAGGGTTGTTCTTAGCTGTCTCGTGCAAGCTTTGCCTGCCGATACAAGTAAACACTCAGCAGCACCCCGCTAAACGACGCCAGTGCTGCAAACAGGAAGATCGAGGTAAAGCCAAAACCTGCTGCCACCGCGCCCACCAGCGGCCCGGTGATGCCCAATGACAGGTCGATAAACAGCGAGTAGGCGCCCACCGCTGCGCCTCGGCTGGAGGCGGGCACCAGGTTAACAGCTTCAACGCCCAGCGCCGGAAACACCAGTGAAAAGCCAAAACCGCTCAGCGCAGCACCGGCCAAGGCCAGATGCGGGTCAGGCGCCAGCCACAGCAACAGCAAGCCCAGGGTTTCGACGCTCAGGCAGGCAATGGCGACGCGAAAGCCGCCCAGGCGGTTGATCATGTTGCCGAACAGCAAGCGCGCACTGATAAAACTGGCGCCAAACAGGCTCAGGCACAGCGCGGCGTTTTCCCAGTGGTTGGTGGCGTAGTACAGGGTGATAAAGGTGGCGATGGTGCCAAAACCAATCGAGCCCAGCGCCAAACCTGTACCGTGGGGCAGCACCCGGCCCAGCACGTGCAGGAACGGCAAGCGCACGCCGCTGACAATGGGCGCGGCCACTTTTGGCCAGGCCAGCAGCAAGCCCAGCGTGGCCAGGGCAATGATGCTCACGCCCAGGCTCCACATGCCCAAATGCCCGACCATCACCACGCCCAGCGGTGCGCCAATGGCAATGGCGCCGTAGCTGGCGATGCCGTTCCAGGAAATGACTTTGGCGGTGTGGGCAGCGCCTACCCGGCCAATGCCCCAGCCGATCGACCCCGAACCCACCAGGCTTTCAGCACTGCCCAGCACCAGCCGGCCCAACAGCAGGCTGGCCAGGCTCCAGGCAGGTGCCGCGGCCAGCCAGCTTGAAGTCAGCATCAACACACCGCTCAGGCCGCATCCGGCCAGCCCGTACATGACTGCGCGCTTACTGCCCTGGTTATCGATGATGCGGCTGGCGTAAGGGCGGCTCAGGAGCGTGGCCAGGTATTGCACGCTGATCACCAGCCCTGCGATGACCGTGCCATAGCCCAGGTGGTTGTGAACGTAACCGGGCAATACGGCCAGCGGGATGCCGATGTTCAAATAGCCGATAAAGGTAAACAGAACGATGGAAACCACTTGCAGCGTGATTGCCATAGGGCGTTGTGTTTCAGGCATTGGGTAGGGGTCCTGCGGGGAGCGGTAAGGTGCAGATTACAACGGTGCAACCAATTGTGTCGCAATTAAAGCAGCCAGTGCGTTTTCCTGGGTGCCGAAGCGCTTAAGCAGCAGGGTCTGCTTTTGTGGGCTGAGACGCTCCCAGAGCTCGATCATTTTTTCGGCGGTGCCGATCAGGACGCTGGCCTGGGTGTCGCTAAAGGTGTCAGTCACGCTGTTGTCCGCGAGAAGAGGAGGGTGACGCAATTGTGTCAGGCGGTATGAAAAACCTGAAGCTTTTCGCACCGCCTGATAGATGGCCGGTCAGTCTTCGCTGTCGGCCTGGAGGCTTTCTTGAGCCTCTTCCAGTGCGGGGTTTTCGCCACTGGTGTGTTGCGGGGTTGGCTGCTGAGTTTCATGCAGGCTTGGGAAGGGGAGGTTTGGGATCTCGTGCATCGTCGCGCTCCTCATAAGGTGTGTTTTTAAATCGCTGGGTAAATCGGCGCTTTTAAAAAGCAAGGGCAGGATACAGGAGGGAGTGTGACAATTTGTCTTTTTATTGCGTCTGGCGCCGATTGTGGCGATTTATTCATCTTGTAACAGGCCTGTAGGAGCGAGCTTGTCTCGCGATCTTTTAAACGCTCAAAAGATCGCGAGACAAGCTCGCTCCTACAGGTTTTTTAGTGCTGGCAGACCTGTGCAATAGCCTTGGCGAGCAAGTCCAGACGGGTGCCATCGACCCCGGCCATGTTGGCGCGGCCTGAGCCGACCATGTAAACGCTGTGTTGTTCACGCAGCACTTGCACTTGCTCAGTACTTAACCCGGTGTACGAGAACATCCCGCGTTGCTGGTTGATGTGCGCAAAGCGTTCGGCCAGACCGAATGGCGTCAGCGCCTCCACCAGGCCGCTGCGCAGTTGCGCGATGCGGCTACGCATGGCTTCCACCTCGGCGGCCCATTGCGCCTTGAGCTGCGCATCACCGAGGATGGTCGCCACCACGGCGGCGCCATGATCAGGCGGGTTGGACCACAAGTTACGCGCCAGATACGCCAGTTGGCTGCGCACATCGGTCAGTTTTTCGGCGTCATTGGCACACACGATCAACGCGCCGACACGCTCACGGTACAAGCCGAAGTTCTTCGAGCAAGAGCTGGTGATCAGCACTTCAGGCAGTTCGCTCACGAACAGGCGTGTTGACCAGGCATCTTCTTCCAGCCCGTCGCCGAAGCCCTGATAAGCAAAGTCGATCAGGGGCAGCAGTTCGCGCCGACGCACGACATCCAGCACCTGCAGCCAGTCGTCTTGCGACAGGTCAAAGCCGGTCGGGTTGTGGCAGCACGCGTGCAGCAACACCACGTCGCCCTTGGGTACGTGCTCCAGGGCGTGCAGCATGGCGGCTACGTTGAGGGTGTTGTCGCGGCCCACGTACGGGTAATGACCTACCTTCAACCCGGCTTCGGCGAAAATGCTTTCGTGGATCGGCCAGGTCGGGTCGCTCAGCCAGATTCCGCGCCCTGGCAGGCAGTGCGCGATAAAGTCGGCCACCAGGCGCAATGCGCCGGTACCGCCCGGCGTTTGCGTGGCGCCCGCACGTTTGGCCGCCAGCAGCGGCGAATCAGTGCCCAGTACCAGTTCGCTGATCAGTTGGCCAAAACGGCTATCACCGTGGCCGCCGATGTAGGTTTTGGTCTGTTGCTGATCTACCAGGCGCTGTTCGGCCTGTTTGACTGACTGCAAAATCGGCGTCAGGCCGTTGGCGTCTTTATAGACGCCCACGCCCAGGTCGAATTTGTTCGGGTTGGTGTCCTGGTTATAGGCGTCGATCAACCCCAGGATCGGATCGCCCGGCACACGGCCAATGGCTGAGAAGTGCATTACTTGCGACCTTCGGCAGTTTTGGCAACGTCATCGGTGCGCGCAGCCATGATGAAGTCGTTGCGGTGCAAGCCTTTGATCGAGTGGCTCCACCAGGTCACGGTCACTTTGCCCCATTCGGTCAGCAGGCCCGGGTGATGGCCTTCAGCTTCAGAGATTTCTCCAACGGCGTTGGTGAACGCCAGGGCGTGCTTGAAGTTCTTGAACAGAAAAACCTTTTCCAGTTGCATGATGCCGTCGCGAACTTCGATGTTCCAGTCCGGGATCTGCTTGATCAGCATCGGCAACTCTTCGTCGCTGACCTGTGGAGCATCGGCGCGGCAGGCTTCGCAGTGGGCTTGGTTCAATGTGCTCATGGTGTATTCCTGAAATCGATTTTTTATTGGTCTTGAAAAAAAATAAGGGTTAAGCCGCTTTCGGCTTGGGCGGGAACTTGGGCGCATGCAAGCCCAGCTCCATGCCTTTTTCAACCATGCCCATGATGTCTTCGTGAGCCAGGTCAAACAGGCGCTTCAAGTCCGGCAGAACAAAATACATCGGCTGCAAAATATCAATTCGATACGGCGTGCGCATGGCTTCCAGCGGATCGAATGGCTGATGTTCAGGTTCTGAAGACAAGCTGTAAACCGTTTCTTTAGGCGAAGACAGAATTCCGCCGCCATACACGCGTTTGCCTTCAGGGGTATTCACCAGCCCGAACTCGATGGTCATCCAGTACAGGCGGGCCAGATACACGCGCTGTTCTTTGCTGGCTTGCAGGCCGAGCTTACCGTAGGTGTGGGTGAATTCAGCAAACCACGGGTTGGTCAGCAGCGGGCAATGGCCAAAAATCTCGTGGAAAATATCCGGCTCTTGCAGGTAATCCAGTTCTTCACGGGTACGAATAAACGTTGCCACCGGGAACTGCTTGCTGGCCAGTAATTCGAAAAAGGTCTGGAAGGGGATCAGTGCCGGCACGCGGGCAACTTGCCAGCCGGTGGTTTCGCCCAGCACTTTATTGATCTCGCCCAGTTGCGGGATGCGGTCGTGGGGCAGGCCGAGTTTTTCGATGCCTTGCAGGTACTCAGGGCAGGCACGGCCTTCGAGCAATTTGAGCTGGCGGGTAATCAGCGTATTCCACACCCCGTGTTCCTCGGGTGTGTAGTCGATAAAGCCATTGGCATCCGGCTCACGGGCGACGTATTTCGTTTGCTTCATGGTGCTCTCCGCAGAGAAATCGTTTTTATTGTTCTGTCAGGGACGGCGCGTATTCGTGGGTTAAGTGATATCCCAAGTGCTGACCGGATGCAGCCAGGCAAACGTGTCCATTGTCCGAATGGAGTGCGTATTCCGTAAATAATTCGTTACGACAAGACAATTGAACTGTCATTCTGGCGTGAGTAATTGCAAAATCGTCAAAAAATCGTGACAGCAAAATGCTCTCCCGAACAAAAAACACCCCTGTAGGAGCGAGCTCGCCTCGCGATCTTTTAAAAAGATCAACAGATCGCGAGGCAAGCTCGCTCCTACAATAAAGACACAGCCGAGCCTTGCCCCATGCGTATCAAAGTCCACTGCCAAAACCGGATTGGCATCCTGCGTGACATCCTCAACCTGTTGGTGGCCTACGGCATCAACGTCAAGCGCGGCGAGGTGGGCGGCGACCAAGGCAATGCGATCTATCTGTTTTGCCCTAACCTGATCAACCTTCAGTTTCAGGCGCTGCGCCCGAAGTTTGAAACCATTGCCGGGGTTTTTGGCGTCAAGCGCGTAGGGCTGATGCCCAGCGAACGCAGGCATATGGAACTCAACGCCTTGCTCGGCGCGCTGGAATTCCCCGTGCTCTCCATCGACATGGGCGGCTCGATTGTGGCCGCCAACCGTGCAGCGGCGCAGTTGCTCGGCGTGCGCGTCGATGAAGTGCCGGGCATTGCCCTGTCGCGCTACGCCGAAGACTTCGACTTGCCGGAGCTGGTGCGGGCCAACAAATCGCGGATCAACGGCCTGCGGGTCAAGATCAAGGGGCATGTGTTCCTCGCTGACATCGCGCCGCTGCAACTGGAACACGATGACAGCGAAGCCATGGCCGGCGCGGTGCTTACCTTGCACCGGGCTGACCGTCTGGGTGAGCAGATCTATAACGTGCGCAAGCAGGAGTTGCGCGGCTTTGACAGTATTTTCCAAAGCTCAAAAGTCATGGCCGCCGTGGTCCGTGAAGCCCGACGCATGGCGCCGCTGGATGCACCTCTATTAATAGAAGGCGAAACCGGCACCGGCAAAGAATTGCTGGCTCGCGCCTGTCACCTGGCCAGCCCGCGGGGGCAATCGCCGCTGATGGCGCTCAACTGCGCCGGTTTGCCCGAGTCGATGGCCGAAACCGAACTGTTTGGCTACGGGCCGGGTGCATTCGAAGGGGCTAGGGCCGAGGGCAAGTTGGGGCTGTTGGAACTGACCGCAGGCGGTACGTTGTTCCTGGATGGCGTGGGCGAAATGAGCCCGCGTTTGCAGGTCAAATTGCTGCGTTTTCTGCAGGACGGTTGCTTTCGCCGTGTCGGCAGCGACGAAGAGGTCTACCTCGATGTGCGCGTGATGTGCGCCACGCAGGTGGATTTGTCTGAGCTGTGCGCCCGTGGCGAATTCCGTCAGGACCTTTACCACCGCCTCAACGTATTGTCGTTGCACATCCCGCCGCTGCGCGATTGCCTGGATGGCCTTGAGCCGTTGGTCGAGCATTTTCTCGATCAGGCCAGTCGGCAAATTGGCTGTGCGTTGCCGCGTCTGGCCCCGGCGGCCATGGACCGTTTGAGCCACTACCATTGGCCGGGCAACGTGCGGCAATTGGAAAACGTGTTGTTCCAGGCGGTGTCGCTGTGCGATGGCGGCGTGGTCAAGGCCGAACACATCCGCTTGCCGGACTACGGCGTGCGCCAGCCGCTGGGCGAATTCTCGATGGAAGGCGGGCTGGACCAAATCGTCGGGCGCTTTGAAAAAGCCGTGCTGGAGCGTCTGTACTCCGAACACCCGAGCAGCCGCCTGCTGGGCAAGCGCTTGGGCGTATCGCACACCACCATCGCCAACAAACTGCGCGAGCACGACATCATCAAGCCTGGTCGGGATTAAAAACGCGAAAACCTTGTGGGAGCGGGCTTGCTCGCGATTGGAACGATGCGCAGTGTCAAGTACACCGAGTCGCTTGCATCGCGAGCAAGCCCGCTCCCACCGTTTTTTTGTGCCGAACAGGCCGCCCTTTGCCGCAACCGGCATAACCACGCCGGTTTGTCATTTCTGTGACGCCACATAACCCCCTCAAACCCCGCCAGCACGGCCTTTTCACCGTCAATAAAAAGTTGGTGCGCAAATTGCTAGTACCCATTCAGTACAGCGGTGGGCGGCAAGCGTCCGTCAGGCAGAGGAATGAGTGTGGACAAGTACCTTTATGTGGCAATGACCGGCGCCAGTCAGAATGCTCTGGCGCAAAAGGCACATGCCAACAATCTGGCGAACATCTCAACCAACGGCTTTCAGCGCGATCTGGAACAGGCGCGTTCGATGCCGGTGTTTGGCGACAGCTTTCCTGCGCGGGCCTTTGCCATGACCGAGCGACCTGCCACGGATTTCACTCCGGGTGCGCTGGTGCAAACCGGGCGTGACCTGGACATTGCCGTCAAAGGCGATGGTTGGCTGGCCGTGCAGGCCCCCGATGGCAGCGAAGCCTATGTGCGCACCGCCAGCATGAATGTCGACTCGTTGGGCATTCTGCGGGCCGGCAACGGCATGCCGGTCATGGGCAACGGCGGGCCGATCGCCGTGCCGCCGCAGCAGCAAATTGAAGTGGGCGAAGACGGCACCATCAGCATTCGCGCCATGGGCGAGGGCCCGCGCGTGATGGCTGAAGTGGACCGCATCAAGCTGGTTCAACCGGACCTGCGCTCCATGACTAAAGGCCTCGATGGCCTGATCCACACCGCCAACGGCCAGCCTGCGCCATTCGACGCCAATGTTCGGGTGACCTCGGGGTTTCTGGAGGCCAGCAACGTCAATGCCGTCGAAGAGATGACCTCGGTGCTGGCCCTGTCCAAGCAGTTCGAGTTGCACATCAAAATGATGAACACCGCCAAAGAAGACGACCAGGCCATGACTCGCGTCCTGGCCATGAGCTAATTACTGACACGTTGCGCCGAAAAACCGGCGCACGAGGAGAGCACGCATGCTTCCGGCACTGTGGGTTGCAAAAACGGGTTTGGCTGCACAAGACACCAACCTGACGACAATTTCCAACAACTTGGCCAACGTCTCGACCACCGGCTTCAAGCGTGATCGTGCCGAGTTCCAGGACTTGCTCTACCAGATCAAACGCCAGCCCGGCGCGCAATCGACCCAAGACAGCGAGCTGCCTTCCGGCCTGCAACTGGGTACCGGTGTGCGCATTGTCGGCACACAAAAGAACTTCACCGCCGGTAGCCTGCAAACCACCGAGCAGCCGCTGGACATGGCCATCAATGGCCGTGGGTTTTTCCAGATCATGCAGCCCGACGGGACCACGGCCTACACCCGTGACGGTACTTTCCACCTTGACTCCAACGGCCAGATCGTCACCGCCAGCGGTTTCACCCTGGAGCCAGCGATTGTCGTGCCTGCCGATGCCGAGACGTTCACCGTCGGCCAGGACGGCACCGTGTCGGTCACCGTGCCCGGCAACGCCGCTGCGCAGATCATCGGCAACCTGCAAACCGCCGACTTTATCAACCCGGCCGGCTTGCAGGCACAGGGCGGCAACCTGTTCCTTGAGACCGCCTCCAGCGGCGCGCCGCAAATCGGCACGCCGGGCCTGAACGGTTTCGGCACCACCATGCAGAACACCCTCGAAACCTCAAACGTCAGCACCGTTGAAGAGATGGTCAACATGATCACCACCCAACGCGCTTACGAGATGAACTCCAAAGTGATCTCCACCGCCGATCAAATGTTGTCGTTTGTGACGCAAAATCTGTAATTACGTGAAGCGGGAGAGGTCATGAAACGCTTTATTTCTGTTCTGGCACTGGGTGGCGTTACTTTTCTGGCGGGTTGTGTCAGCCCGCCGCCACGCCCTAACGATCCGTACTACGCCCCGGTACTGCCGCGCACGCCGCTGCCGGCTGCGGCGAACAACGGTTCGATTTATCAGGCCGGTTTTGAACAGAACCTGTACAGCGACCGCAAGGCATTCCGGGTGGGTGACATCATCACCATCACCCTGAACGAGCGCACCCAGGCGAGCAAAAACGCCAACTCGGCCATCGGTAAAAACAGCAACACCAACATCGGCCTGACTTCGCTGTTCGGTGGCGGCATGACCACCAACAACCCGTTGGGCGGTGCTGACCTGAGCCTCAACGCAGGCTACAGCGGCAGCCGTGCCACCAAGGGCGACAGCAAGGCCGGGCAGGGCAACAGCCTGACCGGTTCGATCACCGTGACCGTGGCCGACGTACTGCCCAACGGCATCATCGCCGTGCGCGGCGAGAAGTGGATGACCTTGAACACCGGCGACGAACTGGTGCGAATCGCCGGGCTGGTCCGCGCGGATGACATCTCTACCGATAACACCGTGTCCTCGACCCGCGTGGCCGATGCGCGCATTACCTATTCGGGGACGGGCTCGTTTGCCGATGCCAGCCAGCCGGGCTGGTTTGACCGCTTCTTCCTCAGCCCACTGTTTCCTTTCTGACCGGACCGACCATGCCGAACCTCAAGCACCTGCTGGCAGCCGTACTGCTGCTGTCGACAACCCTGGGCGCTCACGCCGAGCGGTTGAAAGACATCGCCAGCATTTCGGGCGTGCGCTCCAACCAATTGATTGGTTATGGCTTGGTGGTCGGGCTTAACGGCACGGGCGACCAGACCACGCAAACGCCATTCACCCTGCAGACCTTCAACAACATGCTGTCGCAGTTCGGCATCAAAGTGCCGCCGGGTTCGGGCAACGTGCAGTTGAAAAACGTCGCGGCGGTGTCGATCAGCGCCGATTTGCCCGCGTTCGCCAAGCCGGGGCAGGTGATCGACATCACCGTGTCGTCCATCGGCAACTCGAAAAGCCTGCGTGGCGGCACGTTGTTGCTGACCCCGCTCAAGGGCATTGACGGCAACGTCTACGCCGTTGCCCAAGGCAATCTGGTGGTCGGCGGCTTTGACGCCGAAGGCCGTGACGGCTCGAAAATAACCGTCAACGTACCGTCAGCCGGGCGCATTCCGGGCGGTGCTTCGGTCGAGCGGGCCGTGCCCAGCGGTTTCAACCAGGGCAATAGCCTGACCCTGAACCTCAACCGTTCCGACTTCACCACCGCCAAGCGCGTGGTCGACAAAATCAACGACCTGCTGGGGCCGGGTGTGGCCCAGGCGATTGACGGCGGCTCGATCCGCGTCACCGCACCTTTGGACCCAAGCCAGCGCGTGGACTACCTGTCGATTCTGGAAAACCTCGAAGTGGATCCGGGCCAGGCCGTGGCCAAGGTCATCATCAACTCGCGCACCGGCACCATCGTGATCGGGCAAAACGTCAAGGTATCGCCTGCAGCGGTAACCCACGGCAGCCTGACCGTGACCATCACTGAAGACCCGATCGTCAGCCAGCCGGGCCCGCTGTCCAATGGCCAGACGGCGGTGGTGCCGCGCTCGCGGATCAACGCCCAGCAAGAAGCCAAGCCGATGTTCAAGTTCGGCCCGGGCACTACCCTCGACGAAATCGTCCGGGCGGTGAATCAGGTGGGTGCGGCGCCGGGGGATCTGATGGCGATCCTCGAAGCCCTGAAACAGGCCGGCGCCTTGCAAGCCGACCTGATCGTGATCTGAGGCCAACGGCATGGACATGCGTAAGAGTGGCGTCGTCAGTGACAGCGATTCGGGGGCGTTCAGCGACCTCAATCGTCTGAACAACCTGAAAGTGGGCGACCGTAACAGCGACGGCAATATGCGCAAGGTAGCGCAGGAGTTTGAGTCGCTGTTCCTCAACGAAATGCTCAAATCCATGCGTTCGGCCAACGAAGTGCTGGGCAAGGACAACCCGCTCAACACGCCTGCGGCCAAGCAATACCAGGAAATGTACGACCAGCAACTGTCGGTGACCCTGTCACGTCAGGGCGGCGGCATTGGCTTGGCCGACGTGCTGATGCGCCAGATGTCGAAAAACAAATCGGTGGTGCCGGGTGACGTACCCGCCACGCCCGCGGTGGCCGCAGAAACCAAGGTCACTGCGCCTGCGACGACCACGACGAACAGCCCGTTCGTTCGCTCCAACGGCCAGCGCGCCTTGTGGGCTGCACGGGTGGCCACGCCTGCGGTCGATGGCGGGCACAAAAATGACATGGCGATGCTCAACCAGCGTCGTCTGGCGTTACCGAGCAAATTGACCGACCGCCTGTTGGCAGGGATTGTGCCGTCGGCTGACCCGGCGCGTTCCACCCTCAACACCAGCACCGTGCCGGGCCGCACCAGCCCGGCGCTGGACGCGGTGATCAAGGGCAGCCGACAGCCGATGCTCAGCGCCTCCGGGGTGAACGGGCGCATGCAGATTTATGGCCGCGCCGTGGCCCAGCCGCCGTTGGCACCGGCCAAACAAGCCTTTGAATCGCCGGATGCATTCGTTGCCACCATGTTGCCGATGGCGCAGCAGGCGGCCGACCGAATCGGCGTCGACCCGCTGTATCTGGTCGCGCAAGCGGCGCTGGAAACCGGTTGGGGCAAATCGGTCATGCGTCAACAAAACGGCAATAGCAGTTACAACCTGTTCGGCATCAAGGCCACCGGCAATTGGCAGGGCGCGCAGGCGCGGGCCATTACCAGTGAGTTCCGTGATGGGCAGATGGTCAAGGAGACGGCGGACTTCCGTTCCTACAACTCCTATCAAGACAGCTTCCACGACCTGGTGACCCTGCTGCAGAGCAACAATCGTTATAAAGATGTGCTCAACGCAGCCGATAAACCAGAGCAGTTTGTTCGTGAACTGCAGAAGGCCGGTTACGCGACCGACCCTGAGTACGCGAGCAAGATTTCGCAGATTGCCAAGCAAATGAAAACCTACCAGAGCTACGTCTCGACGGGTTCTCTCACGCATTTATAAGGTTTGAACCATGGCGAGTTTGATCAACATCGGGATGTCGGGGCTTAACGCCAGCCAAGGGGCCTTGGCCACCGTGGGCAATAACATTGCCAACGCCAATACCTCGGGCTACTCGCGTCAGCAAGTGGTGCAGAGCAGCGCGGGCTCGCAACAGGTGAGCGGGGTGTTTATCGGCACCGGGACCACCCTGGCCGACGTACGCCGGGTGTACAACTCCTACCTCGACGCCCAGTTGCAAGCCACCACATCGCTCAACGGCGACGCCCAGGCGTATCTCGACCAGATCGGCGCGATCGACAAACTGCTCTCGGACAAAAGCACCGGTGTGTCGTCGGCGCTGAACAGCTTTTTCGCCTCCCTGCAAACAGCGGCCGGGGCGCCAGGCGACAGCTCCACGCGGCAATTGCTGCTGACCAATGCGCAAACCCTGAGCAACCGCTTCAACTCGATCTCGACTCAGCTCAACCAGCAGAACGACGGCATCAACAGCCAGTTGGATACCCTGACCTCGATGGTCAACCAGCACACGGCCACCATTGCCTCGCTGAACAAGCAGATTGCCCAGGCCACCACGGCGGGCAACACCCCCAACGACCTGATGGATGCCCGCAACGAAGCGGTGCGCACCCTCAACGAGTTGGTCGGGGTGTCGGTTCAAGAGCATGACAACGTGTACGACATCACCCTCGGCACTGGTCAGGCGCTGGTGCAGGGCAACACCTCGAACACCTTGTCGGCAGTGCCGGGCAAAACTGACAAAAGCCAGTTCAGCATCCAGATCAACTACCCGCAGTCCAGCTCCGACGTCACTTCGGTGCTCACCGGCGGCAAAATCGGCGGCCTGCTGCGTTATCGCGAAGACGTGCTGGCCCCGTCCATCAATGAGCTGGGGCGCACGGCCATTGTGTTGGCCGATGCCTTCAACCAGCAGTTGGGGCAGGGGCTGGACGCCAACGGTGAGTTTGGCTCGTCCCTGTTCAGCAGCATCAACAGTGACAAGGCGATCAGCCAGCGCAGCCTGGCCGCGACCGGCAACAGCGCAGGCTCGGGCAACCTCGACGTAAAAATCACCAACAGCGGCGCACTGACCACCTACGACTATCAGGTCACGTTCACCAGCGACAACGAGTACACGGTCAAGCGCTCGGACGGCACCAATATGGGCGCCTTCAAGCTCGATCAAGACCCGCCGGCGGTGATCGACGGCTTCAGCATGAGCCTCAATGGCGGCGCATTGAGCAAGGGCGACAGCTTCAAAGTCAGCCCCACCGCCAATGGCGCCAGCAGCCTCAACGTGCAAATGACCGATGCCAGTAAATTGGCGTTCGCCGGGCCTTTGGTGGCCGTTAAAGGCGGCTCCAACAGCGGCTCCGGCGCGGCAAGCGGCCTGAGCCTGTCGCAAGCGCTGAATATTTATGGCGGCGCGGACCTGGGCAAAGCGCAAAGCGAAATCGAAGGCGCGATGCCGGTGCGCATTGCCTTTGACGAAGCCAGCGGCGGCACTCAGGGCTATCGCATCCTCAATGAAAAGGGCGAGAAAATCGGAGAAGGCACCATCGTTCCGGGTCAGGACAACAAAGTCACGATCAAGGTGCCGGTGCTCGATGCCTCGGGCGCAGCGGTCACCAACCCGGACGGCACGCCAAAAACCGTCAACTTCGACACCACCCTCAGCGGCTCGCCGGCCAAAGGGGACAGTTTTGATATTCGCTTCAACAAGGACGGCAAGGCTGACAACAGCAACGCCAACCAACTGTTGGGCCTGCAAACCAAACAGACCGTGGGCGTGACCGGCGGCGGGGGCGGGGCGAGCCTCGGCACCTCGTACAGCCAATTGGTCTCCAAGGTCGGCGGCAAAGCCAGCCAGGCCAGCGTCGACGGCACCGCCAACACGGCCGCCCTGGCGTACGCCACGCAAACCCGCAACTCGGTGTCGCAGGTCAACCTGGACGAAGAAGCTTCCAACCTGGTCAAGTTCCAGCAGTACTACACCGCATCGTCGCAAATCATCAAAGCGGCGCAAGAAACCTTCAGCACGCTGATCAACAGTCTTTAAGGGAGCACTCGACGATGCGTATTTCCACTGCCCAGTTTTTTGAGTCGACCAGCACCACCTACCAGAACAACTTCTCGTCGTTGATCAAGACCCAGCAGCAGATCGACTCTGGCGTGCGCATCCAGACTGCTGCCGATGATCCGGTGGGGGCTGCGCGTTTGCTGCAACTGCAGCAGCAAAAGGACATGCTGGGCCAGTATTCCGCCAATATGGATAGCATCAAGTCGTCGCTGAGCAATCAGGAAAGCGTGCTCGACAGCATCAATAACTCCCTGCAAAAAGCCGGTGAGCTGGCGCTGCGGGCGGGCGGCCTGACCAACGACGCCGACCGTTTGGCGGTGGCCAACGAGCTGGGCAGCATCGCAGACCAGGTGTTCAGCCTGCTCAACAGCAAAGACTCCGCGGGCAACTACATGTTCTCGGGCTCCAAGACCGACACCCAGCCGTACATCCGCAACAACGATGGCACCTACTCCTATCAAGGCGATGACACTCAGCTCAACCTCAAGGTCTCGGACACCCTGACCCTGGCGGGCAGTGACACGGCCAAAAGCTTTATGGAGAACTCGGTGAACACCGGGCGCACTCAAAGCACCTTGCAGCCGATGCTCGACCCGGACGGCGCGGTAGTGCCGGACAAGGGCGTGGTTGCCGTGTCATCGGGTCTGGTGACCTCCAGCGCGGTGTTCAACAAGAGCTTTGCCGCAGGCCAGCCGTACACCCTGGAATTCACCAGCAGCACCCAATACACCCTCAAAGATGCCGACGGCAAAGACGTAACCTCGGAGATCCCGGGCAACGGCGTGTTTGACTCGACCAAAGAGGGCGCGCACAGCATCAGCCTGCGCGGGGTGTCTTTTGACATCAACCTTAACCTCAAGGACATTGCCCCGACCGACCAGGACGCGGCGGTCAAGGGCCATACCTTCACCCTGCAAGCCAAGCCCGACAGCTTCAATGCCTCGCGCACTCCGAGCAACAGCTCGACGGCGCAAATCACTGGCTCCAACGTGACCAGCGCGGGCACTTACAGCGACAGCTTTCCGAGCAATGGCGCGGTGATCAAGTTCACCAGCGCCACCGAGTACGAGGTCTACGCGCAGCCGCTGACCGACAGCAGCAAGTCGATTGCCAAGGGCACCCTGGCCGATGGCTCGCTGGAAGCCATGGGCGTCAAATTTGACTTCACCGGCACCCCGGCTTCGGGCGACCAGTTTGTCGTCAGCAACAACAACCACCAGAGCCAGAGCGCGCTGGACACCATCAGCGAGTTGCGCAAGGCGTTAGTGGTGCCGAGTGAAAAAGACGCGGCGGCTTCGCGTATGCAGCGTGACGCAATCAACACCGCGATTGGCAACCTGAAAAACGCCAGCGCCAGCATCGACACCGCCCGCGGCTCAATCGGTGCACGGTTGAACGCGGTGGACATTCAATTCGACGAAAACACCAGCATGGGCTTGGCCAACGACTCCACCACCGCGGCCATCGGCAACACCGACACCGCGAGCGCGGCAACCCAACTGGCCTTCCAGAAATCCATGCTCGAAGCCTCACAACTGGCGTTCGTCAAAATCTCCCAGCTCAGCCTGTTCAACCAGCTGTGATCTAAATCCCGTAGTCGCTGACGAGGCACGAGGCACGAGGCTGCGATAGGTTGCGAAGCGACCCCCTTTGGCGGTCCTGCGGCCCGCATCGCAGCCTCGTGCCTCGACAGCGACTACAACTTCTCTGAAATCTTTTGTATAAAACCACACAAATTAGAGTGACCTATGAGTCACAACGCGCATCTTCACTGTATCGTGTGAAACGTTTGGGCGGGCGCCGGGCTATTTTCAGCTGATTTGTGTGGTTTTTTGCAGGTGTCAGGTGCCCATTTCGCCGCTGTTTTTGCGCGACGAAGCCCTCTTATTGTCAACGCCCCTCGGTTAGCTGAGCGGGTGATCTCCAGCTATTAGTATTGGGAAGCCACAATGATTGGCATTAAAAGCATCGCCAGTTACGTGCCTGCAAACGGCGTAGACAACTACGCTCAGGGCGCGAAGTTCTCCAAGGACGAAGACTTCATTCTGGGCAAGATTGGCTCGGCCTTCTTGCCGCGTAAAGATGCTGACCAGGAAACCTCAGACCTGTGCGTAGAAGCCGTTAACGCACTGTTCGCCAACAACCCGCAGCTCTCGCGTGAATCCATCGACGCGCTGATCGTCGTCACCCAGAACGGCGACGCCGAAGGCCTGCCGCACACCGCCGCCATCGTGCAAGACAAGCTGGGCCTGCCGACCCACGTGGCCGCGTTCGACATCTCCTTGGGCTGCTCTGGCTACGTCTATGGCATCTACGCCATGAAAGGCTTTATGGAAGCCGCGGGCCTGAAAAACGGCTTGCTGGTGACTGCCGACCCGTATTCCAAAATCGTCGACCCCGAAGACCGCAACACCACCATGCTGTTTGGCGACGCCGCCACCGCCACCTGGATGGGCGAAGACGCCACCTGGCAACTGGGCAAAGCCAAATTCGGCACCGACGGCTCGGGCGCACCGCACCTGAAAGTCAGCGACGGCGTGTTCTTTATGAACGGTCGCCAGGTGTTCAACTTCGCCCTGGTCAAAGTCCCGGCGCACCTGCACGAGCTGCTGGACGAGTCCGAACTCAAAGCCACAGACATCGACGCGTTCTGCATCCACCAGGGCAGCGCAGCGATTGTTGACGCCGTGGCCCGTCGTTTTGAAGAAAGCGAGCCAGAGAAGTTCATCAAAGACATGGTCGAGACCGGCAACACCGTGTCCTCGAGCATTCCGCTGCTGCTGGAAAAACACGTGATGGACGCCGCCTGGAAGCGCGTCGCGCTGAGCGGGTTCGGTGTGGGCCTGTCGTGGGGCTCGGCGATCATCTATCGCGACTAAACACTCGCCAGACACACAAAACGCCCAAGGCCGCAAAACCTTGGGCGTTTTGCATTGTGAAGAAACAGAAATCTCCTGTGGGAGCGGGCTTGCTCGCGATGCCAGCACCTCGATACGTCTGACCCGGCAAGGTGCCTGAATCGCGAGCAAGCCCGCTCCCACAGGTTTTGACTCTGCTTGTCTACGCGCGCAACCCCTTGAAACACAAGGCATGAACCCCCGCCTGTAAAAAAAATCAAAAAAGCCCTCAAGCATCCTGCCATCACGACGATAACTATTACGAAGGTTCTCTAGGCCACACCCGGCGGTTGCCAGGGCCGGAAGCCGCAGTATTTATCTCATGAGGATTTCGTCATGGCTTTATCCGTAAACACCAACGTCACGTCCCTGACCGTTCAGAAAAACCTGAACAAAGCCGGTGATGCGCTGAGCACCTCGATGACCCGTCTGTCTTCCGGCCTGAAAATCAACAGCGCCAAAGACGACGCTGCTGGCCTGCAGATGGCTAACCGTCTGACCTCGCAGACCAAAGGCATGACCGTAGCGATTGCCAACGCCAACAACGCCAGCTCGATTGCACAGACCGCTGAAGGCGCGATGCAAGAGTCGACCAACATTCTGCAACGTCTGCGTGAACTGGCCCTGCAAGCCTCCAACGGCGACAAAAGCGCTGATGACCGTGCAGCACTGCAGCAAGAATTCACCGCCAAAACTGGTGAACTGACCCGTATTGCTCAAACCACTACCTTTGGTGGTCGTAACATCCTGGACGGTTCGTTCCAGAACCAGTCTTTCCAGGTGGGCTCTGATGCCAACCAGACCATCAGCTTCGGCATGACTGATATCAGTGCTGCATCGTTGAAGGGTACTTCGAGCGAAGCCACTGTTGCGGGTGGGGCGACTAAATTGGAGGTTTCAGTAACTGGTAAGGCAGTTACTCTGGCCGGTGCTGATGGGGCACTGGGTAAAACTGATATCAAAATTAATGGTGCCCCCATTTCGTTAGCTGGTACTGAGGTTTCTTTGGATGCCATCAAGACGGCAATTAACACTGCCGCTGCTGACACTGCCGCTGCCGGGGTTACAGCTGCAGTTTCCGCTGACGGTACTCGTTTAGAGCTGACTTCCGCTGACGGCAAACCTATCAAACTGGAAAACGGAGATGGTGCTGACGGCGCGGGTGCGCTTGACAGGCTCGGTTTGTCAGCGGGTACTACCGCGCCTCAGCTTAAAGACGCGTCGTCTATCACCCTGAACGGTACTGAGATCAAATTTGCAGCCAAATCGACAATGGCAGACGTAGTTTCCTCCATCAACAGCGCAAGCACCGGCGTGACTGCCAGCCTGAAGGACGACGGTACCCTGAGCCTGTTCTCCACCAAAGACATCACCGTTGGCAATGGCAGTACAAAGTCTGGTCTGGTGGAGTTGGGTCTGGACGGTGCTGTAACAGACGAGAATAAGGGTGTTACAAAAGCCATCAGCCAAGAATCCAGTGTTGCTGACCTGAGCATTCTGGACCCCAACTCGGCACAGAAAACCATCCAGGCGCTGTCGGGTGCAATCGAGCAGATCGATACTCAACGTGCTGCACTGGGTGCCGTACAAAACCGTTTCGACAGCACCGTGGCTAACCTGCAAAGCATTTCCGAGAACTCGACCGCTGCTCTGGGCCGTGTTCAGGACACTGACTTCGCATCGGAAGCTGCTCAACTGACCAAGCAACAAACCCTGCAACAGGCGTCCACCGCGATCCTGTCCCAGGCGAACCAACTGCCATCCGCTGTGATGAAGCTGCTTCAGTAATTTCAGCGCACGGTTGATAACGGAAGGGCGCGTTTACGTGCCCTTTTGTTTTTTCAGTGGTGAGGTGATGACATGGACATGAGCATCAAACTGAATTCCGCCTACCCAACCGCCGTCGGGCCGTCCAGCCCCGCGCCAGCACCGGCTGCCATTGCCAGGGCAGATGCCAGTGACATCGTGCCGCCAGGCAAACCACCTGAGCGTATCGAGGTTGAAAAAGCGGTCAGTGATTTACGCGACTTCGCGCAGTCTCACCAGCGTCAGCTGGATTTTTCGATTGATGACACCACCGGCATCATGGTGGTCAAGGTCATCGCCACCCAAAGCGGTGAAGTGATTCGCCAGCTACCTTCAGAAGTGGCCCTCAAGTTGGCGCAAAATCTGGCAGACCCCAACAGCCTGCTTTTTAACGCCAGCGCTTGAAGGTGGCATGAAATGTGATGGTGTTTGTGGCTTCGCTGTTCTTAGCCAATAAAGCGACAGCCACCGAACAAGGAGAATAAAGATGGCCAGTTCAACGATTACCGGCGTCGGTTCGGGTTTCGATACGGTAGGGATCGTCAAAGCGTTGGTGGATGCTGAAAAAGCCCCCAAGCAGGCGCAAATCACCAAGCTGCAAACCACGACCACCACCCAGCTGTCGGCGGTGGGCACGGTCAAGGCGTCGCTTGATACCTATCGTGCGGCCATCGCCAAACTCAACACGGAAGCCAGTTTCAACGGGCTTGCGGGCACGTCTTCTGACGAGAAAATTTCCAAGGTCACCCTGGGCGATAAAGCCGCAAGCGGTACCTATGCGCTTAACGTCACGCAATTGGCGACGGCCTCAAAGGTCACCAGCAAGGTGTTCGAAGGCAGTTCTGCCGTGGTTAACTCCAGCGGCAAAGACACCACGCTGACCATTTCGCAGTCCGATAGCAGCTACGACGTCAAGGTCCCGGCGGGTGCGACGATGCAGCAGACCCGTGACGCGATCAACACGCAGCTGCAATCCAAGGGCATCAGCGCCAACGTGCTCACCGACGCCAACGGCTCGCGTCTGGTCATCAGTTCGCAAACCACCGGTAAGGGCACGGACATTACCCTCAGTGGCGATTCTGAGTTGGCAACTGGCTATGACGCCGGAAAACCGCCGGTCAACGCTGAGTACACCATCGACAACATTGCCATGGAGTCCAAGAGCAACAAGATCACCTCGGCCATCAGTGGTGTGAGCCTTGAATTGCTGGACACCAAGCCGTCGACCATTACCGTGGCGTCCAACACCACCACCTTGAAAACCTCGGTGCAGTCGTTTGTCAGTGCCTATAACGCACTGATGACCAGCATCAACACCCAGACCAAAGTCACTGCAACCGGTGATGCGGCCACGACCACAACCGGTGCGTTGACCGGTGATTCGTCAATGCGCCAATTGGTCAACGGCATTCGTAGTGAACTGTTGCAAAACTCCGGCGGTTCCACCGTGGGCAACCTGGCGCAAATGGGCATCAGTACCGATCAGAAAACCGGTTTGCTGACCCTGGATGACACCAAGTGGAACGCCGCCGTGGCGACCCCCAATGGTCCGACCGAGATTGCCAAGGTATTCACCGGCGACACCGGTTTGATCACGCGCATGACCAAGGCCACGGACAGTTATGTCGGCACCAGCGGGCTGCTGACCACCCGTGCCGCCGACTTGAACACCAAGTTGACCGATCTGACCGAGCAGCAAAAAGCGCTGGACAGCCGCATGGACACGCTGAAAACCACGCTCACCGCCAAATACACGGCGATGGACGGCTTGATCGCGAAGATCAACGCCAGCAGTTCCAGCATCATGACCACGCTCAATTCGCTGAATAACCCGAAGTCGAATAACTGATTTTCCGGGCATCTGGTGCGGCTTGAGCGCTAAAGCTTTGAGCCCCGGCGCCGACATAAGAAGTAAGACTTAGCCCATTTGTGATGAGGTAGAAACATGAACCCGATGCGCGCCCTTCGTCAGTATCAGAAGGTCAATTCCCACGCTCAAATCTCCGAAGCCAGCCCTCATCGCTTGATTCAAATGCTGATGGAAGGCGGCCTGGAGCGCATGGCCCAGGCCAAAGGTGCGTTGAGCCGTGGTGATATCCCGCAGAAGGCACTGTTGCTGACCAAAGCCGTCGACATTATTGGCGGTTTGCGTCAGGGCCTGGATGCTGACAAGACCGACGACAAGGCGGCGCTGCAGCAACTCGATGACCTGTACGAATACATGGCCGTGCGTCTGACCCAGGCCAATATCAAAAACGATCCTGAAATCATCGACGAAGTCGCGCGCCTGCTAATCACGGTGAAAAGCGGCTGGGACGAGATCGCCCCGCAATCAATCTAATGGCCTGAGGAGTGCGTCATGAGCCAGCTGCAACGAATTCAAGAAACCCGCGACGCGCTGATCGATGCCCTGGCGGCGCGCAACTGGGATGCCATCGGCGAGCTTGACTCGGCGTGCCGTGAATGTGTTGAGACAGTACTCGACGAGCGCCCGCTGGACGAAGCGGTGCTGCGCGAAAATCTGGAGGGGTTGTTGGTGGTGTATCGCATGCTGCTGGAGGCCGCTACGGACGAGCGGCAACTGGTAGTCGAGCAAATGGCGCAGATCAACCAAGCAAAAAATGCTTCAAAGGTTTACCATTTGTTCGGTTAAGGCATAAGAAGTATAGGGTTAATCCGTTTAAGCGGCGCCATAAATTTGACTGTGTATGTTTTTTTGACTTAACTAGTACGTATTCTGTTTCAGTCGCCTCACACATCCAACAGGATCGGGGCGGCTAGTGTGCTCCACATTATCCGGAGCGCTGAGTTGACTAGGGAAGTTGCTATTGCATGTGGCGTGAAACCAAAATTCTGCTGATCGATGACGATAGCGTCCGCCGCCATGACCTGGCGGTAATTTTAAGTTTTCTCGGCGAAGAGAATTTAACCAGCCCTAGTCACGAGTGGGAGCAGGCGGTTACAGGCCTGTCGTCCAGCCGTGAGGTGCTCTGCGTGCTGATTGGCACCGTGAGCGCTGCTGGCGGAATCTCAAGCCTGCTTAAGACACTCGCAGCCTGGGATGAGTTCCTGCCCATTCTGCTTTTAGGTGATATTTCTTCGACAGAGCTGCCCGACGACCAGCGTCGTCGCGTGCTGTCCAGCCTCGAAATGCCGCCCAGCTACAGCAAATTGCTCGATTCGCTGCACCGTGCCCAGGTCTATCGTGAAATGTACGATCAGGCCCGTGAGCGCGGTCGTCACCGTGAACCCAACCTGTTTCGCAGCCTCGTCGGCACCAGCCGGGCGATCCAGCACGTGCGCCAGATGATGCAGCAAGTGGCCGACACCGACGCCAGCGTGTTGATCCTCGGCGAGTCCGGGACCGGCAAGGAAGTGGTCGCGCGCAACCTGCATTACCATTCCAAGCGCCGCGATGCGCCGTTTGTGCCGGTCAATTGCGGGGCGATCCCCGCAGAGCTCCTTGAAAGCGAGTTGTTCGGCCATGAGAAGGGCGCGTTCACCGGGGCCATCACCAGCCGCGCCGGGCGTTTCGAACTGGCCAATGGCGGCACGTTGTTCCTCGATGAAATCGGCGACATGCCGCTGCCGATGCAAGTGAAACTGCTGCGGGTGTTGCAGGAACGCACCTTTGAGCGCGTGGGCAGCAACAAGACCCAAAGCGCCGATGTGCGGATCATTGCGGCCACCCACAAAAACCTCGAAAGCATGATCGAAGTCGGTGCCTTCCGCGAAGACTTGTACTACCGCCTCAACGTGTTCCCGATTGAAATGGCCCCTTTGCGTGAGCGGGTGGAAGACATTCCGCTGCTGCTCAACGAGCTGATTTCACGCATGGAACACGAAAAGCGCGGTTCGATCCGCTTCAACTCGGGCGCCATCATGTCGCTGTGCCGCCACGCCTGGCCGGGCAACGTCCGCGAGCTGGCCAACCTGGTTGAGCGCATGGCGATCATGCATCCCTATGGCGTGATCGGCGTGGCAGAGCTGCCGAAAAAATTCCGCTATGTCGACGATGAAGACGAGCAGTTGGTCGACAGCCTGCGCAGTGACATGGAAGAACGCGTCGCCATCAACAGCAATACGCCGGACTTCACCACCGGCGCGATGCTGCCGCCCGAAGGCCTGGACCTCAAGGACTACCTGGGCGGGCTGGAACAAAGCTTGATCCAGCAAGCGCTGGACGACGCCAACGGCATCGTCGCCCGTGCGGCCGAACGCCTGCGGATCCGCCGTACCACCTTGGTTGAAAAAATGCGCAAATACGGCATGAGCCGCCGCGAAGGCGAAGAGCAGGGCGACGACTAACCTCGCCCAAACTGTAGGAGCGAGCTTGCTCGCGATCTTTTGATCTTTTAAAAGCTCGCGAGACAAGCTCGCTCCTACAAGGTCCAGTTTCAATCCTTTGATCTGCATCAACACATCCCCCCCTTCAGTTCGCCAATGTTATTTTTCGGGCACGGGTATTGCTTTGCTTGGGTTAACGAACCGTTTTATGACGGTCAGCCAAGCGAGAACGTCCCATGCCCCACGCCGCCCAACAGTCCTCGGTCCCTGATCTCGCAGGGGCTGCCGCGTCTCTGAGCAATATGCCCGCCAACGCGGCGCAGCTTGAGCAGGCATTCTCGCTGTTCAATCAGATGTCGACCCAGTTGACCGACTCCTACAGCCTGCTGGAAGCCCGGGTTGCAGAGCTTAAAGGCGAGCTGGCGCTGGCCGGTGAGCGGCGCGTGGCTGAGCTGGCAGAAAACCAGCGGCTGGCCAATCGCTTGCAGCACCTGCTGGACTTGCTGCCCGGCGGCGTCATTGTGATCGACGATCGCGGCCTGGTCAGCGAGGCCAACCCTGCGGCGTGCGAGCTGTTGGGGCTACCGCTGCAAGGTGAGTTGTGGCGCCAGGTGATTGCCCGCTGCTTCGCGCCACGTGAAGACGATGGCCATGAAATCTCGCTTAAAGACGGTCGTCGCCTGTCGATTGCCACCCGCTCGCTGGACCCGGAGCCGGGGCAACTGGTGTTGCTCAACGACCTGACAGAAACCCGGCGCCTGCAAGACCAGTTGTCCCGGCATGAACGTTTGTCGTCGCTGGGGCGCATGGTCACCTCCCTCGCGCATCAGATCCGCACGCCCTTGTCGGCAGCGTTGATCTACGCCAGCCATTTGACTGAACAAACGCTGCCGGTTGAAACCCAGCAGCGCTTTGCCGGGCGCTTGAAAGAGCGCCTGCATGAACTGGAACACCAGGTGCGCGACATGCTGGTGTTTGCCCGTGGCGAACTGCCGCTGGCGGATCGGGTTTCCCCTAAAGCCTTGATGCAGGCATTGCAGGCAGCGGCACAGACCCACGTTGAGGGTGTGTCAATGCGTTGGCAGTGCGATGTGCACACCGGGCTGGTGCTGTGCAACCGCGACACGCTGGTGGGCGCGCTGCTCAACCTCATCGAAAACGCCCTGCAAGCCGGTGCGGTGCGTCTCAAGGTGCACCTGTATGGCCGCGACAACCAGCTGCGCCTGTGCGTGAGCGACAGCGGCAGCGGCATCGAACCCAAAGTGCTGGAGCGCTTGGGCGAACCTTTTTTCACCACCAAGGCCACCGGCACCGGGCTCGGACTGGCTGTGGTCACCGCCGTGGTGCGTGCGCACCAGGGTGATCTGGGCTTACGTTCGCGGCTGGGGCGAGGCACCTGTGCCTTGCTCAGCTTGCCGCTGATTGCCGTTGCAGGGGAGGCTAACTGATGGCGATGCAAATCAAAGTGCTGCTGGTCGAGGATGACCGCGCCTTGCGTGAAGCGCTGGCCGACACGTTGTTGTTGGCCGGTCACGACTTCAAGGCCGTTGGTTCCGGCGAAGAAGCGCTGCACGCGGTGGCGGGCGAGGCCTTCAGCCTGGTGGTCAGCGACGTCAACATGCCGGGCATGGACGGCCACCAACTGCTGGGCCGCCTGCGCGCCAGCCATCCGCAGTTGCCGGTGCTGTTGATGACCGCCCACGGCGCGGTAGAACGCGCCGTCGATGCGATGCGCCAAGGCGCTGCGGATTACCTGGTCAAGCCGTTTGAACCCAAGGCCTTGCTTGATCTGGTGGCGCGCCATGCGCTGGGCAGCCTGGGCGCGGCAGACAGCGAAGGCCCAGTAGCGGTTGAACCGGCCAGCACGCAACTGTTGGCGCTGGCGGCGCGGGTGGCCAAAAGTGACTCGACGGTGTTGATTTCCGGGGAGTCGGGTACCGGTAAAGAAGTGCTGGCGCGTTACATCCATCAGCATTCCAGCCGGATCGATCAGCCGTTCGTGGCGATCAACTGCGCGGCGATCCCTGACAACATGCTCGAAGCCACCTTGTTCGGCCACGAAAAAGGCTCGTTTACCGGCGCCATTGCAGCGCAGGCGGGCAAGTTCGAACAGGCCGATGGCGGCACCTTGCTGCTCGACGAAATTTCGGAAATGCCGCTGGGTCTGCAAGCCAAGTTGCTGCGGGTGTTGCAGGAGCGTGAGGTTGAGCGCGTGGGCGGGCGCAAACCCATTGCCCTGGATATCCGCGTGATCGCCACCACCAACCGTGACCTGGCCGGTGAAGTGGCGGCAGGGCGCTTCCGTGAAGATTTGTACTATCGATTGTCGGTGTTCCCGCTGGCCTGGCGCCCGTTGCGCGAACGCACCGCCGATATCGTGCCGTTGGCCGAGCGGCTGCTGGCCAAGCACATCAGCAAAATGAAGCACGCCCCGGTGCGTTTCTCGGCGCAGGCCCAGGCGTGTCTGGTGGGTTACCCGTGGCCGGGCAACGTGCGTGAACTGGACAACGCAATCCAGCGGGCGCTGATCCTGCAACAAAGCGGCTTGATTGAAGCGGCCGACTTCTGCCTGGCCGGGCCGGTGACGTACGCGC
>NZ_WIWK01000083.1:0-28148 GCF_009600165.1 Pseudomonas sp. FSL R10-0399 | reverse complement strand
TATATCCGTTCGCCGCACACTGCTGCGCCTGAGTGTTGGCCTGTTGGCACTGCTCGGCTGGAGCGTGGCACAGGCCGTGCGCCTGGACCCCGCCGAGCTTGCGGCGGGCTAACCCTCGCCAACTCACCTTCACCCACTTCTTTAGCGAGGGCCTCAACATGCACCAGGTGTGCGCTGTACTCGAGTTTATATCCGTTCGCCGCACACTGCTGCGCCTGAGTGTTGGCCTGTTGGCACTGCTCGGCTGGAGCGTGGCACAGGCCGTGCGCCTGGACCCCGCCGAGCTTGCGGCGGGCTAACCCTCGCCAACTCACCTTCACCCACTTCTTTAGCGAGGGCCTCAACATGCACCAGGTGTGCGCTGTACTCGAGTTTATATCCGTTCGCCGCACACTGCTGCGCCTGAGTGTTGGCCTGTTGGCACTGCTCGGCTGGAGCGTGGCACAGGCCGAGGTGCTGCTGGAGCGGGCGGTGTCCCGTGGCAGCCTGAGTGTTTGCACCGGCGAGGAATTCCCGCCTTTCAAGTTCATCGATGCCGAGGGCAACCACAGCGGCTTGATCTACGACTTGGTGCTGGATCTGCAGCACCAGCTTCAGCAGGCCACCGGCAAGGACCTGGGCCTGCAACTGGTGTTGGTCACCCCGGTCAACCGCTTGGCGTTCCTCAATCAGGGGCGCTGTGAACTGTTGGTGACCTCGCTGCTGGACACCCCGAGCCGTCGCCGGGAAGTGGACTTTGTCGAGCCGGGTTATTACAGCTCGGCGGCCACGGTTTTCGCCCCCAAAACCACTCGCCTCGAACACTGGGAAGACCTGCGCGGCAAGGTGCTGTGCTCCAACCCTGCCAGCGTTTGGGTGCGTCCTTACGAGGAGCGTTACGGCGTACGTTTTGCCTCTTACACCGGCAACGCCGAAGTGCGCAAAGCGGTGGCCGACGGGCGTTGCCTGGGCACTCTTGCCGATGACGTGTTCTACCGCGAGCTGGCCAAAGACCCGAACTGGCAAGACTACGAAATCAAATTGCCCAGCCAGGATGCCGCCCCTTGGGGCATCGCCCTGCGCAAGGGCCAATCTGAGCTGCAAGCCTTGCTCGGCAAAGTGGTTGAAGGCTGGCATCGCTCGGGGCTGATCATCGAGCTTGAGAAAAAATACGGCATCGAAGCCAACCCTTGGGTAGCCGAGCAGCACGCCCGTTATGCGCAGGGGAGTGCAGGCCAGTGATTGAACGCTATGTGCGACCGTGGCTTGAAGGCCAGGGCTTTCACCTGAGTATTCTCTGGGACCCGACAGACGCCCAGCGTTTTCTGTTGGGGCTGGGTTTCACCCTGGGCCTGGCGATTGCCAGCGTGCTGCTGTCGCTGGTGATCGGCGTGCTGGGCGTGGCGTTGAAGTCTTCACCGTGGCGGCCAGTGCGTCAGGCGGTCACCGCCTATGTCGAGCTGTTTCGTAATACGCCCTTGCTGGCTCAGTTGTACTTCTTCTATTTCGGCCTGGGTTCGCTGTTGCCGATGGTCGAGGACGCCGACGGCCATGCGGTGCGCATGATCGGTAACTTTCAGTGGGCAGTCATTGTGCTCGGGCTGCACTCGGGCGCCTTCCAGATCGAGGCGCTGCGCGGCAGCATCGACGCCGTGCCGCGCTCGACCATTGAGGCCGCGCAAGCCCTGGGCTTGCACGGGCGCAAACTGTTTCGCCACCTGATCTTGCCGCTGGCGCTGCGCAACAGTTTGCCTGCGTTGGGCAACAGCCTGGCGCAGGCGGTCAAGTCCACCTCGGTGGCCTACGCCATCGCGGTGCCGGAGTTGCTCTACGCCTGTAACCGCATCTGGACTGACAACTTCAACGTCGCCGAGATGATGCAGGTGTTGCTGCTCATGTACTTCATCCTGCTCGGCGGTTGTGCCTTGCTGATGTCGCGGATCGAAGCGCGCTTTCGCCTGCCGGGGTATCACAGCCGATGAGCCCTTTGACTCTGTTGTCTCAACGCATCCGCCCACCGCTCAACGCCTCGCGCTTTATCGCGCTGGGCGTGTTGTGGCTGGCGGCGGGTGTCGGCGTGGGGGCGGTGGCCTGGGCCTATCGCGACATCATTGCGCTGTTGCTGAACTGGACCCCCGCGCTGGCCCGCGGTTTTGCCCTGAACATTCTGATGGGCGTGGTGGCGATGCTGGCAGCGACAGTGTTCGGCACGCTGCTGGGGTGCTTGCAGGTCTCGCTGCATCGCGGGTTGCGCCAGATGGCGGTGCTGCTGACCCAATTGCTGCGCAATGCGCCGTGGCTGGTGGTGGTGTTTTTGGTGATGAACCTGCTGCCGTTTGAGTTCCAGGCGCTGGACCGCTGGTGGCAGATTCCCGATTGGCTCAAGGCTGCCTTGGGGCTCGGTTTGGCGGGCAGCGGTTACGTCTCGGAAATTGTGCGTGGCGGCATTCGTTCGATCCCCGTGGCCCAGTGGGAAGCCGCCGCCTCGCTGGCGCTGCCCCGGCGCAAAAGCCTGCGTTTGGTGATTCTGCCCCAGGCCCTGCGCAGCATGGTACCGCCATGGATGAGCCTGTACTGCGCCGTGACCATGGCCACCTCGCTGGCCAATTTGATGGGCGTAGAAGAACTGATGACCAGCCTGCAACTGCGCCTCACCGGCCAGACCCGCCCGGACCTGCTGCTGCCTGCCTACCTCTACGTGTTCGTCGCCTTCTTTATTTATATCTACCCGATCTCCCGTTACTCACGGTACCTGGAGCGCAAATGGAGCCTGTACTCATGAGCCAGCCGCTGCAAATCCAGTTGGAGGACGTGTACAAATCCTACGGTGACCAGCCCATTTTGCAGGGCATTTCACTGTCGGTTCGGCGCTCGGAAATCGCCTGCCTGATTGGCCCGTCCGGCTCGGGCAAGTCCACCCTGTTGCGCACCCTCAACGCCTTGACCCCGGTGGACAGCGGGCGCATCGAGGTCTGCGGGATCCGCGTCGATGATCCGCAACTCGACGTGCCCGGCCTGCGCCGCCACGTCGGCATGATCTTTCAAAGCTACAACCTGTTCCCGCACCTCAGCGTGCTGGACAACATCACCCTGGCGCCGATTCAAGTGCTCGGCCAGTCACGGCAAGAGGCCGAAGCCTACGCCATTGAGCTGCTGGCCAAGGTGCGTCTGGAAAACAAACAGGGTGCCTTCCCCGGGCAGTTGTCCGGCGGCCAGCAACAGCGCGTGGCGATTGCCCGCAGCCTGGCGATGCGCCCCGACGTGATGATGTTTGACGAAGTGACCGCTGCCCTCGACCCGGAGACGGTCAAGGAAGTGCTCAACACGATCCGCGATGTTGCCGCCAGCGGCATGACCTGCCTGATCGTCACCCACGAGATGCGCTTCGCCCGCGAAATCGCCGACACGGTGTATTTCACCGATGGCGGGCGAATCGTCGAAAAGGGCGACCCCGAGTTGATTTTCAGCCGCCCCGCCGACCCCCGAACCCAACGTTTCCTCGAACGAGTACTGTGAAGATGTCCACAAGAGAATCGCGTAGTCATTGGCTGGCCGACACCCAGCTGACCCATTTGGGGCGTAATCCGGCGAGCCACGAGGGCACGGTCAACACCCCGGTTTATCGCGTGTCGACTTACGTCTGGGAAAACACCCAGGCGCTCGCCGAATTCCGGCGCAAGTCGGCCGATCCGGAGTTTCGTGGCAATGCCTACGGGCGCAACGGCAACCCCACCACCGCAGCGTTTGAAGATGCGGTGGCCGAGCTGGAAGGCGGCTATCGCGGGCTGATCATGCCGTCGGGGCTGGCAGCAATCACCGGCGCGGTGTTGGCCGTGGCCAAGGCCGGTGACCACGTGCTGGTTACCGACAATTGTTATTGGCATGCGCGCAAAGTCTTCGACGACGTGCTGTCGCGCTATGGCATTGAAACCACCTATTTCGACCCTGAGCTGGGCGCCGACATCGCCGGCCAACTGCGGCCCAACACCAAAGTGGTGTTTGTCGAGGCGCCGGGTTCCACCACCTTTGAAGTCCAGGACATCCCGGCTATCGCCAGGGCCGCCCATGCCCACGGCGCGCTGGTATTGATGGACAACACCTGGGCCACGCCGCTGTTCTTCCGGGCTTTTGAGCATGGTGTGGATATCTCCATTCACGCGGCCACCAAGTACCTGGTGGGCCATTCCGACGCGATGCTCGGCGTCATCGTGACCACCCAGCCGCTCTATGCCCAGGTGCGTTCAGTGGTGCGCGACCTCGGCTATATCGCCAGCGCCGACGATGCGTATCTGGGCCTGCGCGGCCTGCGCACTCTGGGCGTGCGCTTGCGTCAGCATCAACAGTCGGCGCTGCGCGTGGCGCACTGGCTGCAGCAACGCAGCGAGGTGCTTGAAGTGCGCCACCCGGCGCTGCCCGGCAGCCCTGGGCATGAGATCTGGAAGCGTGACTTTTTGGGCTCGTCAGGCTTGTTTGCGTTCGTGCTCAAGCCGCTGCCCGATGAAGCGGTCAATGCCTTCCTCGACAGCCTCCAACTGTTTGCCATGGGCGCCAGCTGGGGCGGCTTCGAGAGCTTGATTGGTCGCCAGACACCGCAGCGGGCGGTCACGCCGTGGCAGGTGCCGGGCGTGCTGTTTCGCATTCATGTCGGCCTTGAAGCGGTGGACGATTTGCTCGCCGATCTCGATCAGGGGCTGGCCGGTATTGCCCATCACTTTTCACCTGAAGAGGCCTGAACCATGAGCCAAATCCAACCTTCTGTGCAGGGTGTGATCGACCTGCACAGCCATTGGTTTTCACCCAGCTCGCTGCGCTTTTTGAGTGAGCGCCAGAGCAGCCCGCACCTTTTACCGGGCGCCGATAGCGCACCGAATTTGCATCGCGCCGGCGCTGGCACCACGGCCCAACCGTTTGCGCTGGGCAACCACTGGTTTGATCTGGACGCGCGCATCGAGCATTTCGATCAGGTCGGGGTGGCGCATCAATTGCTGTCCTGGCCGACCACTTTGGGCATCGACGCGGCGCTGTCTGCCAGCGAATCGCTGGGCCTGTGGCGCGACTACAACAATGAGCTGGCAGGCGTGGTGCGCCAGTACCCGACGCGGCTCAGCGCCGTGGCGGCGTTGTCGACCTCCGACATTCAGTGGTCGGTGGGCGAGTTGCAGCGCGCCCATGAAGAGCTGGGGCTGATCGGTGCGGTGTTGCCGGTGAATGCCTTCGCCAGCCTGGCCGCCGCCAGCCGTTTTGAGCCGTTGCTGGCCAAAGCCCAGGAGCTTGGCAGCCATATTTATTTGCACACCGGTTACGCCCACCCGCAGGTGCCGGGCCAGCCACCGGTGCTGTTGCACAGTGACGCCATCGAAGCGCGGCGGGTGCTGGACATCGCCTGGCAGTTTGCCTCGGCCACCATCACCTTGGCCCACAGCGACCTGCTGGACCGCTACCCCGACGTCACGGTGCAAATCGCCATGCTCGGCGGCGCCGGCATCATCGCCAACCTGGTGGAGCTCAGTCAGGTGCCCGGCCACTTCGATGCGGTCGGCCACAGCCCGCGTTATCAGCGCTTGTTATTCGACACCGGCGCCGCTGGCCGAGGTGCCCAGGCCATCGCCCTGGCAACCCGCGTGCTGGGCGCTGAGCAACTGGTATTTGGCTCTGACTATGCCCCGGTGCCTGACATCGCGCCGGGTATCGCCCAAGTGCTGGCCGCGCCGATTTCGGCGGCCGAGCGCGAGTTGATCCTGCGAGGCAACGGGCAGCGCCTGTTGGCCAGCAAAGGTATTTCCCTGGGTAGCTAAGGCTACCTCTCTGCCCCAAGGAGTGTCGCAATGAGTACCGTACTGCATGAAAAACCGCGTCTGGTCGCTGACCCGGTAGAGGCCTACTACACCATCTGCCCGGTGTTGGTCGCGTCCAATATTGCCGTGGAGCTGGGTTGGCTGGATGAAGAGTTCAAGCGCGCCGGTGGCAAGGCCACCTTCCTGCGTTCGTTGCCTGAAAATGGCGGCTGGTTGCCGCATTACCGTCACTCGTTCAACCCGCTGTTTCGCGATGGCGGAGCGATTCCGACCCTGTGGGCCAAGGCTGATCTGACCGACACCACGCTGATCGCCACCACCGCCAGCCAGCGCGCCGGCCAAGTGGTGGTGCGTGCGGGTTCCGGGATCCGCCGGGTACAGGATCTGGCCGGACGGCGCATCGGCCTGTTCAAAAGCCAGAACGACGACAAGATCGACTTCGCCCGCGCCACGGCCCAGCACGGTTTGCTGCTGGTGCTGGAACTGGCCGGTTTGAGCGCCGAGCAGGTGCAGTGGGTGGATCTGGCCGACGACGATGACCCAAGTTTCCTGCAACCGTCGCAGCGCCCGGTTGAACTCTGGACGCAAATCAAAGCTCATCGTGGTCAGCCGCCGGTGGACATTCAGGCCCTGGCCGATGACCGCGTCGACGCGATTCTGGTACAGGCCAGCACCGCAGCATCGCTGGTGGCGACAGGCAAATACACAGTGATCGAAGACCTGGAGCGCTACACCGACTGGACCCTGAAAATCTCCAACGGGCCGTACACCACTGCGGTCAATACTGACTTCGCCCGCCAGCATCCTGAACTGGTGGTGGCCTTCTTGCGCGCCGCGATTCGGGCCGGTCGCTGGATCAACGCCAACCCGGATGCTGCCGCTGAACTGTTCACCCGAGTGACCTTTAACAGTGACCCGGCGCTGGTACGTGCGGCCCTGCACGGGCGTGATTTTGTGCCACAACTGTCGGCACAAAACCTCGCTGCACTGGAGTTGAAAAAGACATTCTTGCGCGAGCACGGCTACATCAAAGGCGACTTCCGCGTGACCGATTGGGCTGATGCTAGCTTCCTGGAACAGGCGCACGCGTCGTTGCAGGACTAATCTGCAACGCGTGGGAGCGGGCTTGCTCGCGATGGTCTTCAGGGTGCCTCATGGGCTCAGCGGATACGCGCCATCGTTAACGACCATCGCGAGCAAGCCCGCTCCCACAGAGGCAGGTTCACTGCCACATGAAGCTATACAAGCTAACCTCTCATACCGCAGGGTAGTGCGCGGCTATGGGTTGGTAATGGAACAATCAACTCAGCGCTTGGCCGGGTCTCGTTCCTTTATTGAGGCGTTTGTATGCTTAAGCATTTGTTCAAACCCGCACGCACAAGCGTGGTGTTCTTGCTGTCTTGTCTGGCAGCGTCCATTGCCTGTGCTGGCGATAAAACAACTTACCCCGATGCCGCCGCCAGTGACCCCAAGACCCTGGGCTGGATGGTCGGTGCGCCTCCGCCGCCTGACCGGATTGTGCGGTTTGCCGATGGCAGTTATTTCAAGTTTCCGGCCATGCGCTGGAGCGTTTCCAACTTCCGCCAACTGATGCCCACCACCAATGTGTCCCGTGGCTTGGGCGCGCCCGTGCCGTTGGCGCAGGCGTTACGCAGCGATATCGACGCCCTGACGTTTACGCCCCTCGGTGGGCAAAAACCGATGACCTGGGAGCAGTCGCTGGCGGCCAATTACACCGACGGCATTGTGGTGCTGCACCGCGGCAAAATTGTCTATGAGCGGTATTTCGGCGTGTTGAGCCCCCAAGGCCAGCATGCCGCCATGTCCATGACCAAATCGGTGGTGGGCACAATGGGCGCCATGCTGGTGGCCGATGGCACGCTGGACGCCAATAAAAAAGTGGCGGATTACGTGCCCGAGTTGGCCAAGTCCGCCTTTGGCAGCGCGACGTTGCGCCAGGTGCTGGACATGACCACCGGGCTTAAATTCAGCGAAGACTATGCTGACCCCAACGCTGAAGTCTGGAAGCACGCACAGGCGGGTAACCCGCTGCCCAAGCCCAAGGATTACACCGGCCCGCAAACGTACATGGAGTACTTGCAGACCGTGCAACCCGAGGGTGAACACGGTAAAGCCTTCGCCTATAAAACGGTGAACACCGATGTGCTGGGCTGGGTGATCGCCCGGGTCACCGGGAAAAACGTGGCACAACTGTTGTCAGAAAAAATCTGGCAGCGCCTGGGCGCCGAACAGGATGCGTACTTCTCTGTGGACTCCATCGGTACGCCGTTTGCCGGTGGCGGGTTGAACTCCGGGCTGCGGGACATGGCGCGGTTTGGTGAGATGATCCGCAATAACGGCCAGTATCTGGGCGAGCAAATCGTGCCCAAGGCCGTGGTGGATGATATTCGCGCAGGTGGCGATAAAGCTGCGTTTGCCAAAGCCGGTTATGACCTGCTCAAAGGTGGCAGTTATCGCGACATGTGGTGGGTGACGCACAACGCCGATGGCGCCTTTATGGCACGCGGTGTGTATGGGCAGCGCACCTACATCGACCCTAAAGCCGAGATGGTGATCGTGCGCTATGCGTCCAATCCGATTGCCGGCAACGCGGCAAACGACCCGGTGACCATCCCGGCATTCGAGGCGCTGGCCAAGCACTTGATTGCCCACCCGCAGCCTTAAACCTGCGGCTCAGGCCTGTTGAACGAACGCCAGGCGCAAGGCGAAACAGATCAACAGGCTGCCAAATAACCACTGTTGAACACGCTGTGCCCGGGGGCTGTTGTTGAGCCATTGACCCAACGAGGCCCCGGCCATGGCGTAAAGGCTGTCAAACATCAGGCCGACGATCACCAGCACCACGCCCAAGCCAAAAAACTGCGCGCCCACGGTGCCTGCCTGGTTGTCGATAAATTGCGGCAGCAGCACCGAGCAAAACAGTAAGGCCTTGGGGTTGAGCAGGTTGGTCAACACGCCACGTCGCAGCGCGCCAGCCCAAGTCAATTCAGGTTCTTTGACCACGCCCGTGGCGAGGGTCAAGTGGGTGAGCATGCCGGGTTTGAGCATGCGCACGCCCAGCCACACTAAATAAGCTGCGCCGATCAAACGCACGCCATCAAAGGTCCAGGGCGCTGTTTTAAACAGTGCAGCCAAGCCCACCGCGGCCAGAAAAACATGGCAGGCCCGGGCAATGCCCAAGCCCAACGCGGTGCTGAGGGCCAATGCGCGCCCATGTCGGGCACCGGTTTGCAGCAGCAATATCATGTCCGGCCCGGGCATCAGGTAAATCACAACCAGCGCAATCAGAAACATCCCCATGGCGACCCATCTCGATAGCAGGTGAGCCACGATTTTAGGGGGGAAGGCACGCGCAGGTGGTTGCGTATTCAGCCTCAAGAAGGTCTAGTCTTGGCAGAAACCACCTTTTTGATCATCAAAAGAATTTGAATATGCCAAAAATAAAATTGGATGCTTTTGACCGGCGCATTCTCGACGCCTTGCAGCGTGATGGGCGCTTGAGCAATGTGGACCTGGCCGACGAAATTGGCCTGTCTGCGTCGCCGTGTTTGCGTCGGGTTCGGTTGCTGGAAGAGGCGGGGGTGATTCGCGGATATCAGGCCAATCTGGATCGCGATGAGGTCGGTTTGGGATTGACGGTGTTTATCGGGATCAAGGTTGAACGCCATCACGAAGATGAGGCGGAGGCGTTTCGTGTCGCTGTAACGGCATTGCCAGAAGTGATTTCGGCTTTTTTGGTGTCAGGAGAATCTGATTTTTTATTGCAGGTTGTGGTGCCAGACTTACGCGGGTATGAGCGATTTTTAACCGGCGTGTTGCTCAAGTTGCCGGGTGTCAGTGATATTCGCAGTAACTTTGCGATCCAGACGGTCAAGGCGCCAGTTGTCCTGCCGCTCAATCATTTACCGGTTTAACCGCTTTCAAAAACGGCCCACGTTTCGGACTGTTTATCCCCGACTTCGCGCCAAGATGAAGATCGCTGGTCGCCCGCAGAAGTTTCACATTGTTTGTTATATCGTAACTATATTCATCAAACAGTGGAGCTTCCATGCGTGTCGATTTAGATGCCGAGGAGGGTGGCCTTGAGTCTTTGTCTCGTTTTCAAAGTGCCACCGTTCAGGCGCGTCAACTTTTTCAGTTAGGCGTTGGACTGGCCGCCCTGGCAATCATGCTCTGGACGGTCGGTTTTTTTATTGGTCTTTTTGCCCCGAGTTCGTTGTGGCCTGCACTGCTCAATAACAACGTCGCTGCGTTGTTAGTGGTGGCGGCAGGGGCGCAATCGGCGTTTTGGGTGGCGGACTGGCGCAAGGCAGCGCTCAATCCTGCACCTGAATTGATCGAAGAACAGCCCGCCGAGCCGCTCAGTGCCTACGAGCGTTTTTGCCAAAGGTTGAGTCGCGGGTCGCATCGGTTTTTGGCCTCGATCGGGGCGCCGGTCTTTTGGCTGGCGGGCGTCGGCGGCCTGGCCGTGTGGTGTGTGCAGCACAGTTGGGACGTGTCGCTGGCCGGTGCCGATTTAGGCACGGGCGGGCGAGTGGTCGCCGGAGTGGCGGTGTTGCTGGCGTTTGTATTGCTGGTGTTCGAACGCTACCTGGCGCAGCAACCCGAAGCACGCTGGCCGGAAGCCCGCTTACTGGCACCGCTGGTGCGTGTGCCGATCCTGACTTTTTTGCTCAGTGCGTTATGTCTGCTGTTCAGCAGCGCCGAGGCCGAATGGCCCGCTCGCCTTGCAGTATTGCTGGGCGTGCTGCCCGCGGCGGTGGCGATTGAGTTAATCCTTCGGGCCGTGGCGGCGATTTTCAGCCCACGCCGCGATCGGCTTGAACCGCGCATGATCGCGCAGAGTTTTATTGCCGGGATGCTGCGCTGGCCACCGCAACCGCTGCTGGCGCTGCAGCACGAATTGCATAACCGGTTTGGCATCGACCTGCGGCAAATCTGGGCGTTCAGCTACATGCGCAAAGCGTTCCTGCCGGTGCTGGCGGTGATCGTCGCGGTGGGCTGGATACTCAGCGGTGTGAATGAAGTCCCGTTGCAAGGACGCGGCATTTACGAACGTTTTGGCAAGCCGGTTGAAGTGTTCGGGCCGGGTTTGCACGCAGGGCTGCCTTGGCCGTTGGGCCGGGTGCTGATGGTCGAAAACGGGGTAGTGCATGAGCTGGCGACCAGCACCGAGTCGGCGGCGGACCCTGTGCTGGCGTCGGCTGACGGCTTGCCACCGTTGACGGCCAACCGCTTGTGGGACGCGACGCATGTGAATGACAAATCCCAGGTCATTGCCAGCGGTGGCGGTGACAAGCAGGGCTTTCAGATCGTGAACATGGACGTGCGTTTTGTGTACCGCATCGGCTTGAGCGATCAAGCCGCGATTGCCGCGACGTACCACAGTGCCGATGTGCCGACGCTGATTCGCAGTACCGCGAGCCGCATTCTGGTGCACGACTTTGCCTCGCGCACCCTCGATGATTTGCTCGGCGAACAACGTACCGAGTTGGCCAGTGACATTGGCCACGCCGTGCAGGCCGATCTGGATTCGCTGGGCAGCGGCGTCGAGATTCTGGCCACGGTGGTCGAGGCGATCCATCCGCCTGCCGGGGCGGCCAATGCGTATCACGCCGTTCAGGCGGCACAAATCAGCGCCCAGGCCTTGATTGCCCGCGAGCGTGGCGCGGCCAGCGAGCAAGCCAACGTCGCGCAATTGCAGGCCAGCATGGCGCTGGACCAGGCCAATGCTTCGGCGCGTGAAGTGAACGCGACGGCGCAGACCTCGGACCTGCGTTTTGGCGCCGAACAAAAAGCCTACCGCGAGGCCGGTCACGCCTTTGTTCTTGAGCAGTATTTGAGCCAGCTCAGCCAAGGCATGAACAACGCCAAACTTTTGATTCTCGACCACCGCCTTGGGGGCAACGGCAACGCGCCGACCCTCGATCTGCGTTCTTTCACGCTGCCGGCCGATCCTGTCGCGCCGCGTAAAGCTGTTCAGTAAGGAGCTTTGTTTTGAGCCACTCACACGATCATCACGCGCACGGCGGCCACCACCACGGCCACGCGCATCACGGCCATCATCACCACCATCATGTTGACGAACATGAGCCGAGCCCGTTCCCATGGCGGCGCATGGGCTGGGCCGCTTTGCTGGTTTTATTTGCCGTGGCAGCCGCCAGCCTGGTGCAGGTGCGTTCCGGCGAAGCCACTGTTATCACCCGTTTCGGTAACCCGGCGCGGGTGCTGCTGGAGCCTGGGTTGAGCTGGCGCTGGCCCGCACCGTTTGAAGTCAGCGTGCCGGTAGACCTGCGTTTGCGCACCACTTCCAGCGGCCTGCAAGACGTCGGCACCCGCGACGGCCTGCGCATTATCGTGCAGGCCTACGTGGCCTGGCAGGTGCAGGGCGATGCCGAAAACGTGCAGCGTTTTATGCGCGCGGTACAGAACCAGCCCGATGAAGCCGCCCGGCAAATTAGGACCTTTGTCGGCTCGGCGCTGGAAACCACAGCCGCCAGTTTTGATCTGTCCAGTTTGGTCAACACCGATGCCAGCCAAGTCAAAATTGCCGACTTCGAAGCGCAACTGCGTCAGCAAATCGAACAGCAATTGCTCAGCACCTATGGCGTGCGTGTGTTGCAAGTTGGGGTTGAGCGGCTGACGTTGCCGTCGGTCACGCTCACCGCCACGGTCGATCGCATGCGCGCCGAGCGTGAAACCATCGCCACTGAACGCACTGCGGTGGGCAAGCGCGAAGCGGCACAAATCCGTTCGGCGGCCGAGCGCGATGCGCGCATTCTGCAGGCCGATGCCAGTGTGAAAGCAGCGGACATCGAAGCGCAGTCGCGGGTCGAGGCGGCGAAAATTTATGGTCAGGCGTACGCCAGTTCGCCAGAGCTGTACAACATGCTGCGCTCGCTCGACACGTTGGGGACCATGGTTAACCCCGGCACCAAAGTGATTTTGCGCACCGATGCGGCGCCGTTCCGGGTGTTGGTCGATGGGCCGCCGTCCATGGAGAACAAGGCTGGGTCGCATCCATGAGTGGCTCATCTGAAGACACGCCACGTGTCAGCAGCCCGTGGCAACAAGCGGGGCGTTTAGCGTTTTTGGGCTTGTATGCCGTGACGGTGTTCGCCGCCGTGGCGTGGGGTGTGTCGAATGTGCGGCAGATCGATCCGCAGAACCGCGCAGTGGTGTTGCGCTTTGGTGCGCTGGACCGCATCCAGAATGCCGGCTTGCTGTTGGCCTGGCCGCGGCCTTTTGAACAAGTGGTGATTGTGCCTGCCGCCGACCGCGTGAGTGAGCGTCGGATCGAAAACCTGCTGCGCTCGGACAGCGCTCTGCAGGCGGATCGGGTGGCCACTTTTGCCACGCCCATCAACGATGCCCTGGCCGGCTCAGGGTATTTGCTGACCGGTGATGCGGGCGTTGTGCAACTGGATGTGCGGGTGTTTTACAACGTCACCGACCCTTATGCCTACGTGCTGCAAGCAGAGCATGTGTTGCCTGCGCTGGATCGTGTGGTCACCCGCAGCGCGGTGGCGCTGACTGCCGCGCGGGATCTGGACACTATTTTGGTGGCGCGCCCGGAGCTGCTCGGCAGCGATAAACAGTCGGCGGAACGGCGTGAGCGTTTGCGCGGTGATTTGGTGCAAGGCATCAATCAGCAACTGGCGGCGCTGACGGCAACGGGGCAGGGCATTGGTCTGGAGGTAGTGCGGGTCGATGTGCAATCGAGTTTGCCGGGCCCGGCCGTCAACGCGTTTAACGCGGTGCTGACGGCCAGCCAGCAAGCCGATAAAGCCGTGGCCAACGCGCGCAACGATGCCGCTAAAACGACCCAGAACGCCACCCAGGAAGCCGACCGTACGGTTGAGCAAGCTCACGCCCAAGCCAGCGAACGATTGGCCTTGGCGCAATCGGACACGGCGGCCATCGTCAATTTGGCCAAGGTACAACAGGCCGGTAATGACCCTGGTTTGTTGCTGCGTTTATACCGCGAGCGGGTGCCAAAAATTCTCGGGCAGGCGGGCTCTGTGACCACCGTTGATCCTAAAGATGATTCCCGTCTGATTATTCAGGGAGCCGAACAATGAGTACGTCTGCAACGCAACCCGTGGTCAGCATGCTGAGCAGCGCCGAGCAACGCAGCGCTGCGCGGCAACTGACGCTGGCGATGTTGGCGCTGGGGTTGCTGGCCTTGGGGCTGGTGTGGCGCTGGTTCATGCCCCTGCAAGTGGGCACCAGCCAATTGTTATTGGGGTTTGCCTCGTTGTTGGTGGCGGTGCCGGTAATGCGTTCGGCGTGGTACAGCCTGCGTTATCCGAGCCTGCACGGCATCACCGATCAACTGATCGCCCTGGCGATGTTGGGCGCGTGGGCCACCGGCGATTTGCTGACCGCTGCACTGTTGCCGATCATCATGATTTTTGGCCACGTGCTGGAAGAGCGCAGCGTGATCGGTTCGCAAGAAGCCATTCATGCGCTGGGCAAACTGACCCGCAGCCAGGCGCGGTTATTTCAGGCCGACGGCCGTTTGCTGGAGGTCGACAACAGCACGCTCAAGACCGGGGACCAGGTTGAAGTGCGCGCCGGGGATCGTGTGCCGGCCGATGGTGTGGTGTTGGCGGGCCAGGCCAGCCTCGACACGGCGTCGATCACCGGGGAATCGGTACCGCTGGAAGTCAGCGTGGGCATGCCCATTTACGGGGGGGCGATCAACCTGGACGGCCTGCTGCGCGTTGAGGTGACACGCACCGGTGAAGAGTCGACGCTGGGCAAAGTCATTGCCCTGATGCAAAACGCCGAACGCGCCAAGCCGCCGATCACCCGTTTGCTTGAACGCTATGCGGGCGGGTACATGGTGCTGGTGTTGATGATTGCCGCCGTGACCTGGTTTATCACCAACGATGCCCAAGCCATGCTCGCGGTGTTGGTGGCGGCGTGCCCATGCGCGTTGGTGCTGTCTGCACCGGCCACCGCCATTGCCGGGATCGCCGTGGCGGCGCGTCACGGGATCTTGATTCGCAGCTCGGCGTTCCTTGAAGAACTGGCAGATTTGACCTCCCTGGTGGTGGATAAAACCGGCACCCTGACCTACGGCACGTTGCGCCTGCAAGCCATCGACACACCGCTCACGGAGCATCAGACGTTGCTGCAACTGGCCGCCAGTTTGGGCGCTGCCAGCAGCCATCCGGTGAGCCGGGCGTTGGCCGGGCTGGTCAGCCATGACCAATTGCTGACGCTGGAGGATGTGCGCGAGCGCCAGGGTTTGGGCGTCGTGGCCAGAACCGCACAGGGCGAAGCGGCGTTGGGGCGGCCGGAGTTATTCGACCAATTGACTATTACCACAACCCCGGTGCCGGACCATGATGGCCCTATTGCAGGTCTTTCATTGGACACACAGTTTCTTGGCTGGTTATTGTTGGCAGACAGCGTTAAGCCCGAAGCCCAACAGGCGCTGCGCGAATTGCGCGAGCTGGGGCTGGGGCGTCAGGTCTTGCTGACGGGTGACCGGCAAAGTGTGGCGGACCATTTGGCGCAGGCGGTGGGCATCAGTGAAGTACAAGCCCAAGCCTTGCCCGAAGATAAATTGAAGCGTGTACTGGGCGAAATCGACAGTGGCTTCAGGCCCATGGTGGTCGGTGACGGGATCAACGATTCGCTGGCACTTAAAGCCGGCGTGGTGGGTGTTGCGATGGGGGCGGGCGGTGCGGACATTGCCCTGGCGTCATCCGACATCGTGTTGATCGGCAGTGACTTGCGGCGTTTGGGAACGTGTGTACGACTGAGCCGTGAATGCCGGCACACCCTGCAGGTCAATGTGGTCATCGGGCTGGGCTGGACACTGGCGATTGTTGCCGCCGCTGCATTTGGTTGGTTAGGGGCGGCTGGCGCCATGATTGCCGCGCTGCTGCACAACTTGAGTACGTTATTGGTGTTGGGGAATGCTGGACGTTTGCTTCGTTTTCATGAGCCGTTGGTGGCGTCAGAAACGCCGCAGTAAGGGTCTGAAAATGCATCACGCACGCTCTGGCTTCTGGCTGTCAGCTCACTGAGCTGACAGTTTCGGTTAATCGACTACCCTATAGTTTCGATGTCTGAATTGAAGGAGGACTTACTGATGCTCGCGCAACTGCCACCGGCTTTACAGAAACTTCATCTTCCATTACGCCTTAAACTTTGGGATGGAAACCAATTCGATCTAGGGCCAAAGCCTAGTGTCACGATTGTGGTCAAAGACCCGCAATTGGTTGCCGAGTTTACCCACCCCAGCCTTGATCTGTTGGGCACCGCTTTTGTTGAGGGGAAGCTTGAGCTGGAAGGCTCCGTCAAAGAAGTGATTCGTGTGTGTGATGAGTTGAGCCAAGCGCTGGTGGAGGAAGAGGACACTCGACCTACGCGTATTCACCACGACAAAGAAATCGACGCCGCTTCCATCTCTTACCACTACGACCTGTCCAATGATTTTTATCAGCTGTGGCTTGATAAGGACATGGCCTATTCGTGTGGCTATTTCGAGACCGGCGAAGAGACCCTTGATGAAGCTCAGATAGCCAAGTTTCGCCTGCTGTGCCGCAAGTTGCGCCTGAAGCCGGGTGAGTATTTGCTCGACGTTGGTTGTGGCTGGGGCGGGTTGGCGCGTTTTGCCGCACGCGAGTACGGCGTCAAAGTTTTCGGCATTACCCTGAGCAAAGAGCAACTGGCGTTGGGCCGTGAACGCGTCAAGGCCGAGGGCCTGCAAGACAAGGTCGACCTGCAACTGCTCGACTATCGCGATCTGCCGCAAGACGGCCGCTTCGACAAAATCGTCAGTGTGGGGATGTTTGAGCACGTGGGGCACGCCAACCTCAATGAGTACTGCAACATCCTGTTCAACGCGGTGCGTGAAGGCGGCCTGGTGATGAACCACGGTATTACCGCCAAGCACACTGATGGCCGTCCGGTTGGTCGTGGGGCCGGTGATTTTATCGACCGCTATGTGTTCCCGAACGGTGAGTTGCCGCACCTGTCGATGATCACCGCCGAGATCAGCGAAGCAGGGTTGGAAGTGGTCGACGTCGAAAGCTTGCGTCTGCATTACGCGCGTACGCTGGATCATTGGAGTCAGCGTCTGGAAAACAATCTGGAAGCCGCTGCGAAAATGGTCCCGGAAAAAACCCTGCGTATCTGGCGCCTGTACCTGGCAGGTTGTGCCTACGCGTTTGCCCATGGCTGGATCAACATCGATCAGATCCTGGCGACCAAACCGCATGCCGATGGCTCCATTGAATTGCCACCGACACGCGCGGATATTTATCGCTGACCGTGTGAATCCCACGTAATTGCAACAGGGCTTACTTCAGGGTTTATTTCCTGGAGGTAAAGCCCATGTTGCAGTGGGATGTTTTGATCCACCTGTGCCACGGCTTTCTGTTCGAAGGTCAGCCCCTTCTTTTTAAACACAAGATCATGACGCGCTACGTTTCCACCCCAGTCAGTTGAGGGCAAGGAGATGTAGCTGATCTTGTATTCCTCATCGGTAAACGCCCCTTCAACCACATAGGCGCCGTAGTGGTTTTCGCCTGGGGAAATGATCTTGTACAAGCCATTGTCGTAGTAGTACAGGATGGCTTCTTCAAAAGGCTTTTCGCTGTACATCTTCTTGTAGTGCAATCGATGAATGTACGTTGGCTTGCCGAACTCGACGGTAATGGCGGGGACGACGGGCGGCGGGGTGGTTTCAGCCTGAGCCAGCGACGTGATGCTGAACAGCAAACCCATCAGCGAAAATTTCATGAGTGTTGATCCTTATAGTGAGTAGCTCGGCATTGCACCGAGCTACGCAGCTTAAGGAGAGGCTAAGAGACTGTCTCAACGCGGGAGGCTTTTCGGACATGGCCGATCGCAGGTTCAGACATGTCTTACGTGCCCTTATAAAACCGGTGAAACCAGACGCGCCACACGCATACCCAGTTGCTGCAGGCGGTGAGTCGACTTGATGTCTTCACTGGTGATTTCGCGGCTCAACGCGAAGTCGTCCATGAGCATGTGTTCCACGTCGGCGGCGAACGCCTGGTCTACCGTCAGCAGCATCACTTCGAAGTTAAGACGGAACGAGCGGTTGTCCATGTTGGCGCTGCCAATTGCGCTGATCTCGTTGTCTACCAGCACGGCTTTCTGGTGGATAAAACCGGGCTGGTAACGGAACACCCGCACCCCTGCGCGAACCGCTTCGAAGGCATACAGGCTGGACGCTGCGAAGACGATCTTATGGTCGGGGCGCGACGGTATCAGGATGCGCACATCCACGCCGCGCAACACGGCGAGGCGCAAGGCGGAGAACACCGCTTCGTCTGGCACAAAGTAGGGGCTGGTGATCCACACCCGTTCATTGGCGGCATGAATGGCTTCGACGAAAAACAGCGAGCAGGTTTCGTAAGGATCGGCCGGGCCGCTGGCCATGAATTGGCAGAGCACGCCCGTCTCGGGGTAACTCTTGGGCAGGATCAACGGCGGCAATTGCCGCGATGCCCAGAACCAGTCTTCAGCAAACGATTCCTGCAAGCAGGCCACCACCGGGCCGCTAACTTCGACATGGGTGTCTCGCCATGGCGAGAGCGGAGGCTTGGCGCCTAGGTATTCATCGCCCACGTTATGCCCGCCAACAAAACCCAGCAGGCCGTCTACGACCACCACTTTACGGTGGTTGCGGAAATTGATCTGGAAGCGGCTGATCCAGCTGCCGCGTGTGGCAAAAGCGTAGATTTGCACGCCACCGGCACGCAGTGTTTCGCCATAACTTTTGGGCAAGGCGTGGCTACCGATGCTGTCGTACAGCACATACACCGCGACGCCTTCGGCGGCTTTTTCCAGCAAGAGTGTCTGTAGCTTCTTGCCGAGGTCGTCGTCGTGAATGATGAAGAACTGCACCAGTACAACTTTTTCAGCAGCGCGAATGGCTTTGAAGATCGCGTCAAAGGTGGCAGTACCGTTGATCAACAAACGCACGCTGTTATTCGCCAGGCACGGCATTCGCCCCAATCGAGGCATGGCGCGCAACGAACCGTATGCTTTGGAGTTCCGAGCGGTGAGGGCTTCTTCCACCCAGGGGCGCCAGTTCAAGTCACTGATGGCTTCACGCATTTCCTGATTGGCTTCGCGGCGAGCTTTGATGTAATCGTCAAAGGTGCTGCGGCCAAAGATCAGATACGGGATGAGCGTCACGTAGGGAATAAAGAACAATGACATGGCCCAGGCAATGGCGCCTTGTGCTGTTCTGACGGTTAACACTGCGTGCACGGCGGCAATCAAGCCTAAACTGTGGAGCAGTAATATCAGGTATCCAATGACGTGCGGGCCTAAAAAATCCATGCGTATCCTTACTCCTCAATGTCCAACCCTAAGTACAACAGACCGTGTTCTGATGCGAATGTGCTATTCAGCTTCGAGTGCAACACTCGCGATCATTCGGCGTCTAACGCTGACAATTCCATAGGAGTGACTTAATGAATGTTCGTCTGCTAGGGGTGTTTCTAGCGTGTGGTTTTTCGATCCCTGTGGCCCAAGCGCAAATGCTGCAACCGGGTCTGTGGGAAGTGACCTCGAGCAATATGCAGGTAGACGGCCAACAGTTGCCAGACCTGCAGGTAATGTTAGGACAGTTTCAGAACATGATGACCCCGGAGATGAAAGCTCAGCTGGAAAGCCAAGGCGTCACCCTGGGCGGTAAAGGTATCCGTGTATGCCTGACACCCGAACAGGTGCAGTCGGATGATATTCCGCTGGCTGATCCCAAGTCCGGGTGCAATCAGCAGATCACTGAGCGTAGTGGAAATCAGTGGAAGTTTCGCTTTAGTTGCCCAAATGCTCAGGGGGCAGGAGTCGCCACATTTGCCAGTGACCGTGAGTTCACCACGGCGGTGATCGGCTCATTCAATGCAACGGGCGTTGCGCAAAAAGGCAGCATGGACACGCGTGCTGTGTGGCTGGGGCAAAACTGCGGCGCCGTTAAACCCCGCACGTAATTCAGAGGGGCCGCGCAACGTGTTCCACGCGGCGCGACCCCTCCATTGGTTTAATGCGCTTTCCAGTTCCAGCGACTCTCTGCCACAGCGTCATGGCTGTGCAGACTTTCAGCGTGAACAACCTTCAGATTAAAACCCTGCACCCCTGGCACTGTCTTCAGTGCCACATTCAACCGCCGCGCCGCGTCCTCACAAAACATCAAGTTCTGCCCATTGGCCAAGGCGAAGGCTTGTTCGTCAGCACGTTTCACAGCGGTCTGTACGGCGGTGCCCAGCGCCGCTTCGGCCTCATCAATGATCACTTCGATCGGCAGGGCTCGCTGATCGCTGCTGAGCAGTGTTTGCAAAATCGCCGTACTTCTTTGGCTGTGAGGCGTCGCCACAATGCCTTGCGAACTGCCTAGCCAGGCTAAAACATCGGCGTGTTCTAACGGCTTGTTGGCGAAGTCATTCACGAATTGCTGCTGGATAAGTTGGCGAGCCAAGGCCGCCGAGCAGGGGCAAGTCGATGAGTAGTTCACTTCAATTTTTAGTTCCACGTGGAACATTCCGTTTTTCAGAGACGCATCGATGGTCACCGGGTAGGTCTTCCAACCACTCAGTGGGCTGACCAATGCCGGACGTTTTAACAGCATCTGGGTGTGGATTCGCAGGTAAGCACAGATCGATAAATCATCGTGACTGTCGAGAAATTGCTGCAAAATTTTTTTCAAAAGTAGCGGGTTCAGGTCCTGCGACTCGAGCATTTCGAGCGCTAAATAAAGTCGTGACATATGAATGCCACGCGCTTCGCCGTCGTCCAGACTCACGCCGGCGTCGGCTGTTGCCGTGAGCCGCTGACCTTCAATAACAATCGGCAAGGCAATGCCACACATCCCGACCCAATCCAGTGGAACAATTTGTCGGGCGTTTTGTGAAGCAATGTCGGGAAGGGTTAAAGCATTCATAAAGGTCTTCCATCGGGAGGTTGGGCTGAGTGTTACAAGATAACAATTCTGATGCTTTGTATTGTTATAATGTATCATTATCGGCAGGCCCGAATAGGGTCAGTCTTCAAGCGGGCGCTTTGACCTGCCAACCCTGATGAGGAAGTCCCATGCCTAAACGTTTACCAGTGACCGTGTTGTCTGGTTTTCTCGGTGCAGGAAAAAGCACCCTGTTGAATTACATTTTGCGAAACCGCGAGGATTTGCGCGTGGCGGTCATCGTCAATGACATGAGTGAAATCAACATTGATGGTGGCGAGGTTCAGCGAGACGTCAGCCTGAACCGAGCCGAAGAAAAATTGGTTGAAATGAGCAACGGCTGCATCTGCTGCACCTTGCGTGAGGACCTGCTGGAAGAGGTCAGCAAGTTGGCCAATGACGGCCGCTTTGACTATTTATTGATCGAATCCACGGGCATTTCAGAGCCGTTGCCAGTGGCTGAAACCTTTACCTTCCGCGATGAGTCGGGCCAAAGCCTGGCCGATATCGCCCGCCTGGATACGATGGTGACGGTGGTCGATGGCCTGAATTTTCTGCATGACTATCAAGCCGCAGAAAGCCTGGCATCCCGTGGTGAGACCTTGGGCGAGGACGATGAGCGCTCAATCACTGACCTGCTGATTGAGCAAATCGAATTCGCTGATGTGATTTTGATCAGCAAAATTGACCTGATCAGCAGTGTCGAGCGCCAGGAATTAATCGCCATTCTTGAGCGTTTGAATGCACACGCCGAAATCATCCCGATGGTGATGGGTGAAATTCAGCTGACAAAGATTCTTGATACCGGCCGTTTTGACTTTGAACGCGCAGCTCAAGCGCCGGGTTGGCTGCAAGAATTGCGCGGTGAGCACGTGCCTGAAACCGAGGAATACGGCATTGCATCGACGGCCTATCGCGCGCGGCGTCCGTTTCATCCCGAGCGTTTTTTTAACTTTATTGATCGCCCCTGGACCAACGGCAAATTGCTGCGTTCCAAAGGCTTTTTCTGGCTGGCCAGCAAGTACCAGGAAGCGGGCAGCTGGTCACAGGCCGGTGGTCTGATGCGCTACGGATTTGCCGGGCGCTGGTGGCGTTTTGTGCCCCGTGAGCAATGGCCGCAAGACGCAGAAACCAAAGCAGAAATTCTTAAAAAATGGCTGCCGGAGACTGCCGATTGCCGTCAGGAGTTGGTGTTTATCGGTCAGCACATCGACTTTGCCCTGCTTTCGGCCGAGCTGGATGCCTGCCTGCTCACGGACCAGGAAATGGCCCTCGGCGTAGAGGGCTGGCAGCAACTGAATGATCCGTTCGGCGACTGGTATGACGAGGTGGCGGCATGAGTAACGTTGTACGACTTATCCGGCCGTTGGTCGGACATGTTAGTGGGCAAACGCCCGAAACCATGACGCGAATCCTCGATGATGAGGTCAATCTGGCTATTTGGCAGCGCCAATTACCAGTGCACATCAGCCATTTTGCAGAGCTGTTGCTCTCGCTCGGTGAACCGCTGGCGGATGCCTTGGTGCTTGAGATGGGCGATGAAAATGCCCAGCCCAACCTCAAGGGCCTGGCCTCCCGATTTAACGATCTGGACGGCTATGAGGGCTTCATTGCTGATATTTCCTGGCTGGTCAGTGCCTACGCCTGTTTATTAGGCGCAAAACGCGTGGGCCTGCGTCTCAGGGCCTTGGATAAGGCCATGTGCCCACGGTTTCACGTCGACCATGTGCCTGTCAGGCTTATTACCACGTACGCAGGGCTTGGGAGCCAGTGGTTGCAGGAAGGCGTGATGAACCGTCGTCATCTCGGTCAGGCTCAGGCAGAACCCGCCGAGCCATCGCGTATTGAGCAGGTGAACACCGGTGATGTGGCGTTGCTCAAAGGCGAGAAATGGCAAGGCAACGAGGGTGCGGGGTTGATTCATCGTTCTCCGGCCCTGGCAGACGGTGAGCGGCGACTGATTTTGACCCTGGATTGGTTGGCCTGAGGCATATTGCTGCTTTCGATCAAAACAGAAGCTGGCGATGATGTTGCAGAACATTCCTACCCACGTAATTGCCGGGCCTTTGGGTGCCGGCAAAACCAGCCTGATTCAGCACCTGATGACGCAAAAGCCCGCCGACGAACGCTGGGCTGTACTGGTCAATGAGTTCGGCCAAATTGGCCTGGATGCGGCCCTGATGGGCGCTGGAAGCGACGCCATAGCCATTGCTGAAGTGGCCGGTGGTTGTGTGTGTTGCGTCAACGGTGCGCCGTTTCAAATCGGTTTGAGCCGTCTCTTGCGCAAGGCCCGCCCTGATCGCTTGTTTATCGAGCCGTCGGGGTTGGGACATCCCGCGCAAATTTTAAAACAGCTCAGTGAGGCGCCCTGGTTGGGTGTTTTGGCGTTGCAGCCATGCGTGATGGTGCTCGATGCACAGGCGATGGCTCAGGGAAAAACGCTCCCCGAAACCCAGCAAACAGCCCTGAAAAGTGCCGGTTTATTGGTCATGAATAAATCTCATAGTGTGCAAAAAGAACAACGTGAGCAGATTGCATACGGCCTGCCAAAGTGCCCGATTTTATGGGTCGAGAATGGCCGAATCCCTTTAAAATCGCTGCCTGCAGCCGACATGAAAGATATTCATCCTGTGGATAAGTCATTGATTTATAAGGATATTATTCAGGTTGGCAGTGTTTTTACTGATCCCGGAATCCCTATTCAGCAGGCTCAGCTTCAACCTGAAGGCTGGAGTGTGGGGTGGCGCTGGCATGCCTCGCGGCAATTTGATGTGAGTCGCTTGCAAGAGTGGCTGAAAAGCCTCGATTGGCGGCGCGCCAAGCTGGTTGTCAGGGCTTCAGAGGGCTGGTTTTCGAGTAATTCTGTGGATAACTCGCTGCAATCCTGGAAACCCAGCGAGTGGCGCCAGGATTCACGCCTGGAATTGATCTTTGAGCAGCCGCAAGACCTGGATGTGCTCCGCGCCGGGCTGGAAAGTTGCCTGATAAAGGCAGAGGGCTGAGCCAAGAAGGGCCTGAAACCCAGTGTTTACGGGATTTTGTGCTGGTAAAATTGTCTTACAATTTAAACTGTGTGCAGCCGATTTATCGCCTAAAAATCGGCGCGAGGCTTCTAAATCAAGGGTTTCAGCGAAGTTATCCACAGGCGCTCTCAACTCGCGTCTTTCTGGACAACCAGAAGATCGCGAGGCAAGCGCAGACAGATGCGGACGTTATGAAGGCGACTCAGTGGCGGGTCTTGCTGTGTTCCTGGCGCCATTGGCTGAGTTCAATCACCTGAGCGCTGTGCACGACCGCTGGCTCAGGTTCTTCCTCGGCCCTGACCGGGTAGGGCGGCAGGTCAATTTTGGCGCTATGGGCGCCGAACTGAGTGATGGTCCCGGTATGGCGCTGATCGCCAGTGACCGTAAATTCGAAGTTATACACACGGGCCAAGCGCTTTTGCCCATTGGCATCAGCGATAAAGCCAATTTTTTTCAGCGCCACGTTGTCATCGAGCAACTCAATATCGAGTTTTCGACAATGCTGTTTGACCCGTTCGAGCGCACGCTCACGCAGGCCGTGGTTGTGCCACAGCCAGGCAGCGCCCGTTGCCAGCAGCATCAGCACAAACATATTTCCCAGGGTCAGCATTCAATGCGCTCCAACAGATTGGGTTCAGCTTAACTGTGTCTTCAGCCTGTCGTACAGGTCATGTTTAGTCGCATACTGCGTGGCTTGAATCCACCCGCAGTATGGAATCCGGCATGAAACGTACACCTCACTTACTCGCCATCCAATCCCACGTGGTTTTCGGCCATGCCGGCAACAGCGCAGCTGTGTTTCCTATGCAGCGTGTTGGCGTGAATGTCTGGCCTCTGAACACGGTGCAGTTCTCTAACCACACTCAGTATGGTCAGTGGGCGGGCGAAGTGTTGGCCCCAGAACAAATTCCTGCACTGGTTGATGGCATTGCTGCGATTGGCGAGCTGGGCAACTGTGATGCCGTCCTGTCGGGCTACTTGGGCAGCGCGGCACAAGGGCGGGCGATTCTGCGCGGCGTGGCCCGTATCAAGGCCACCAACCCGCATGCGCTGTATCTGTGCGACCCGGTGATGGGGCACCCGGAGAAGGGCTGCATCGTGCCGCAGGAGGTAAGTGATTTTCTGCTCGACGAAGCGGCCGCCGTCGCTGACTTCTTGTGCCCTAATCAGTTGGAGCTGGACAGCTTTTGTGGTCGTGCGCCGCAATCACTTTTCGATTGCCTGGCGATGGCGCGCAGCCTGTTGGCGCGTGGGCCAAAAGCGGTGTTGGTGAAGCATTTGTCGTATCCCGGCAAGCCTGCAGAAAGCTTTGAGATGCTGCTGGTGACTGCCGAGGGCAGTTGGCACCTGCGCCGCCCGCTGCTGGCCTTTCCGCGTCAGCCAGTGGGCGTGGGCGATCTGACGTCCGGGTTATTCCTGGCGCGCGTGTTGCTGGGTGACAGCCTGGTGGCGGCCTTTGAATTCGCAGCGGCAGCGGTGCATGAAGTGCTGCTCGAAACCCAGGCCTGCAGCAGCTATGAGTTGCAACTGGTGCGCGCGCAAGACCGCATTGCCCACCCGCGTGTGCGGTTTGAGGCGGTGCCGATCAGTTTGTAGGCTGCCACTTTCGCCAATGCCGTGCAGGAGCGAGCTTGTCTCGCGATCTTTTTAATCGTTTAAAAGATCGCGAGGCAAGCTCGCTCCTACAGAGGTTGGGTGGTGTGGCTTAGAGCGTTTCGTCTTTCAATTCGCGATAGCGTTGTTCCAGTTCCTGACGGATCTGGCGACGTTGCTTGCCCTGGATAAAGCGGCGTTTATCTTCGCTGTTCAATGGCTGCAGAGGCGGTACAGCCGCCGGTTTACGGTCGTCATCAACCGCCACCATGGTGAAGAAGCAGCTGTTGGTGTGGCGCACTGAACGTTCACGAATATTTTCGGTGACCACTTTGATCCCGACTTCCATCGAGGTGTTGCCGGTGTAATTGACCGACGCCAGGAAGGTCACCAGCTCGCCGACATGAATCGGCTCACGGAAAATAACCTGGTCCACCGACAAGGTGACTACATAACGTCCTGCGTAGCGGCTCGCGCAGGCGTAAGCGACCTCGTCGAGGTACTTGAGCAGGGTTCCGCCGTGAACATTGCCAGAGAAGTTGGCCATGTCCGGGGTCATCAAGACCGTCATCGACAATTGGGAGTTTCCGGGTTCCATAGCAGCAGGCTCGCGGTTGTGTTGCAGCAGTGAAGTGGGCATCTCTGCGGACGCTTTGTGATTTTTTGAAACAGTTAATAACGGGACGCTGTCGCTTTGGCTGTCGTCACGCTCTGTTGTATCTGTTTCCATATATTGCACCGCCTTTCAGCCAGAAGTCGCGCTGTTAGCGTGCAAATGTCCTTCGTTCGGACAATTCCTACACTTAAAACTATCGAGATGCGCAGCGTATCAAGCTGGGCCTGTCGTTTTGTTGCCGGGCAAAAATTATAAAGGAGCGTCACGCCATGCATGCCATCAGCTTTATCCAGGATTTGGCAGTCATCATGCTGGTCGCAGGCGTGGTGACTATTCTGTTCCACCGGTTCAAGCAGCCGGTGGTGCTGGGTTACATCGTGGCAGGTTTTATTATCGGCCCGCACACCCCGCCTTTTGGCCTGATTCACGATGAAGAAACCATCAAGACCCTGGCCGAACTCGGGGTGATCTTTTTGATGTTTTGCCTGGGGCTGGAATTTAGCCTGCGCAAACTGTTCAAGGTCGGGGCTACCGCGTTTATCGCAGCGTTTATGGAAATTACGCTGATGATCTGGATCGGCTACGAAATTGGCCGCTGGTTCGACTGGAACACCATGGACTCGCTGTTCCTGGGCGCGATCCTGGCGATTTCTTCGACCACCATCATCGTGAAAGCGCTTAACGACCTGAAGATGAAAAACGAGCGCTTTGCGCAGCTGATTTTTGGCGTGCTGATCGTGGAAGACATCTTGGGCATCGGGATCATTGCCTTGCTCTCGAGCATCGCCGTGAGCGGCAGTGTGAGTCCGGAAGAAGTCTTTTCGACGGTCGGCAAATTGTCGCTGTTCATGATCGTCGCACTGGTCATCGGCATCTTGCTGGTGCCGCGCGTGCTGGCCTATGTGGCCCGCTTTGAAAGCAACGAAATGCTCCTGATCACCGTGCTGGGCCTGTGTTTTGGCTTCTGCCTGCTGGTGGTCCGGCTGGAATACAGCATGGTGCTGGGCGCCTTCCTGATCGGCGCGATCATGGCTGAATCCCGTCAGTTGCTGAAAATCGAACGCTTGATCGAGCCGGTGCGTGACTTGTTCAGCGCGATCTTTTTTGTCGCCATCGGGCTGATGCTTGATCCGGCCATTTTGATGGAGTACGCCTTGCCGATCGTGGTGATCACCGTCGCGGTGGTACTGGGCAAGATGCTTTCGTGCGGGCTGGGCGCCTTTATCGCCGGTAATGACGGACGCACCTCACTGCGTGTCGGGATGGGGCTTTCACAGATTGGCGAATTCTCTTTCATCATTGCGGCGCTGGGCATGACCTTGCAGGTCACCAGCAGCTTCCTGTACCCCGTAGCGGTCGCGGTATCGGTGCTGACTACCTTGATGACGCCTTACCTGATTCGCGCCGCAGACCCGCTCTCGCTCAAGCTGTCGCACGTGGTGCCGGGGCGTGTGTCACGGGTGTTTGGGTTGTATGGGGAATGGCTGCGCAGCATTCAGCCGCAAGGCGAGGGGGCTTTGCTCGCGGCGATGATCCGCAAGATCTTGCTGCAGGTGGGCGTCAATTTGGCCCTGGTGATCGCTATTTTCTTTGCCGGCGGCTTTTTCGCCCCGCGGATCGCGCGTTACCTACAGGGCTGGATCCTGGAGCCGAGCTGGCAGAAAGGCATCATCTGGGGCCTCGCCTTGCTCCTGTCGCTGCCGTTTTTGATTGCGGCGTATCGCAAGCTCAAAGCGTTGTCGATGTTGCTGGCCGAGATGGGCGTTAAACCGGAAATGGCCGGGCGGCACACACAGCGTGTGCGTCGGGTGATCGCTGAAGTGATCCCGATTCTGTCGTTGCTGGTGATTTTTCTGCTGCTGTCAGCCTTGTCGGCGAGCATCTTGCCGACCAACGAACTGCTGATCGTGATTGCCGTGGTGGCAGCGGGCGTTGCGGCGGTGTTGTGGCGCTGGTTTGTGCGTATTCACACGCGTATGCAGGTGGCGCTGCTGGAGACGCTGGATAATCACAAGGAAAGCAGCCACTGACAGCTGTGTAGGAACGAGCTAGTCTCGCGATTTTTTGATCGTTTAAAAGATCGTGAGGCAAGCTCGCTTGTGTCTTCGTTGGAGTTAAGGTGTTAGGTGAGAGGGGTGGACGGCAAGCTGCTAGCTCGCGGTGCC